>CBFHZM010000040.1:0-15286 GCA_965660195.1 Alphaproteobacteria bacterium | reverse complement strand
TAAGGCTACAAAAAGGAAGCCTGTGGAGGAACGCATCATGTCCAAACGCCCTATGCGCCTGCGTCGCTCACAATTAGCGGTGCCGGGGTCGAGCGAAAAAATGTTAGCCAAGGCCGCAGCCTCGGCGGCCGATCATGTATTTTGTGATCTCGAGGATGCCGTTGCACCCTCCGCCAAGCCGGGTGCGCGGGATTTAATCTGCGACGCCTTAAACAATCTCGATTGGGGCAGAAAGACGCGTTGCGTGCGCGTTAATGATGTCGGCACGCAGTGGTGCCATGACGATATTATCACGGTGGTCGAAAAGGCAGGAGCTAATATTGATACCATCATGTTACCCAAGCCTTTGCGCGCCGCCGATGTGCAGTTTGCCGACCTGCTGATTAGCCAGCTCGAGAAGAAGCTGGGGCTGACAAATCGCATTGGTCTTGAAGTTTTGATCGAAGAGGTCGAAGCCATGCAGAATGTTGTTGAGATTGCGCGCTCCTGCGATCGGCTTGAAGCGATGATCTTCGGCATGGGCGATTATGCCGCCTCGCAAGGATTGGTCGTCGCTGATATCGGGCGCTCGGAGGGTTATCCGGGCGATATTTTCCATTATCCACGCTATCACATGACCATCGCCGCGCGTGCCGCTGGCCTTGACGCCGTCGACGGGCCGTTTACCGATTTCAAAGACGATGCGGCTTATCGCGAAGAATGTCGGCGGGCAAAAACGTTGGGCATGGTCGGCAAGTGGGCGATCCACCCGGCGCAAATTGAGCCGGCGCTCGAGACCTTCAGCCCGACCCAAGACGAAGTGGATTTTGCCCGCGAGATCATTGCCGTTTACAGACAGGCCGAAGCCGACGGACTAGGCTCGGTCGGGCATAAAGGGGTTATGGTGGACGCCGCCTCAGCACGCCTGTTTCAAAACACCGTCAATCGCGCTGATCTTATTGGGATGTAATTGTCTCGGACGCCACATCGGCATCCCATTGCGACGCGTCGGCGCCCATCATATTGCCATAAACGAGATCGAACTTGGCATACATCTCAGCAACCGGCACTTCGGCAAATGTTCCATGATCGTGGATATATTCCATGTGGCGCTGCCCCGCGAGATCGAACGGGTGATACAGACTGTCACTATGGCCATCAAACTCGAGGGTTTTAAGGGAAAATTTCTCACATAGTTGGCGATTGAAAGCCGGTGTTGCTTTGACCCATTGGCCGTCGAGATAAACCGAGCAATAGCCATGATAGTAAAATACATCGGTTTTCATCTGCGCCCGCAAGCGTTCTGTTGACAGATGGTTTTTCACATCAGCAAAGCCAACCGCGGTTGGAATACCCGCCGCGCGGCACATGGCGGCCATTAAAATTGCTTTCGGAACGCACCAGCCTTCGCCCGCCGCCAAGGTTACATCGGCTCTCAGATGCTCGGGATTGGGGACAAAAGAATAAGGATTGTAGCGAATTTCATCGCGTACCCAGTAATAAATATTAACCGCCTGAGCGCGTTCGTCGCCTCGCCCAGCGCAGGCTTTTGCTTGCGTGACAATTTTCGGGTGGTCGGCCGCTATTAGCGCATCCGCTTGCAAAAAGGCTTGCATATCAGCTCTCCTGTAATCCCCAGCGGCCAACTAAACGAACTGTCGCCAGTATACTTGCCATGCCGCCAATCCGAGATGCAGCCGCGCGGGAATTAAGGTACACTTTCCGCGCCAATCCGCAAGCTTGGCGTAGCAGGAGGAAAGCTGAAGATGCGACACGGACCCCTTAATCTGATCACTGATGTCTCCGGCATTCTGGTCGGTAATGCGCAAGACGGCACCGCGCGCACTGGCGTCACAGTGGTACTGTGCGAAAAACCAGCGATCGCCGCCTGCGCAATTCCTGGCGGCGGCCCGGGCACCCGCGAGACCGATGCCCTGCAGCCAGGCAATTTAGTTGAAAAGGTCGATGCCATTGTGCTGGCTGGTGGCTCAGTCTATGGGCTTGAGGCGGCCAGCGCCGTGACGGCAGCTTTGGGACGAAAAGGCCGCGGCTTCCCGACGGGGGCGGTTCTACCCTCGCCGATTGTACCTGCCGCCATTCTTTTTGATTTACGCAATGGCGGCGAAGTGAACCACGATCGGCCAGAGCTGTATCGCCAGTTGGGCACTGACGCCCTCGCCGCTTGCGCGACAGAATTTGACCTCGGCAATTTTGGTGCCGGGATCGGTGCTGTTGCGGGGCAGGTTAAAGGCGGCCTCGGCAGTAGCTCGTCGCAAGACGCCGAGCTGGGAACCCTCGGGGCGATTTTGGCCGTTAACCCTTTTGGTGCGGTGGTTGACGCCGCCGGTCGGCTCTATTGTCAAGATTTTGCACGAACGCAAGCGGGCAAACCCGAATTCGGGCCAGAGGCCCCGATTGCGGCACGCGCGCATGGGGCGCTTCTCGATGGTAGCAAAGCGCAAAACGCATTTGCTGGTGGCAATACAACCATTGGCGTCGTCGCCTGCTCAGCCGATCTGACACGCGATGAGGCCTTGCGCGTGGCGATCATGGGGCAAGATGGTTTTGCCCGCGCCATAAACCCGGTGCACACGCCATTTGATGGCGACGCTCTTTTCGTTCTCGCAACCGGTCAAACCAAATTGTCATCTGACCCAGCAAAGCGTGTGTTGCAAATTACGCAGCTCGGCGCCGAAGTCGCGCATACGGTCTCGCGCGCTGTCGGCCGCGCAGTCTGGACGGCACAGCCACTCGGGCCATATCCGGGCATTAACCAATAATTCACCATAAGTGGGTGGACAGAGGATAAACCAAATGGTCTAGTCGAGCAAAATAAGATCAATCTAGGACGAGAGAAATGGGCGATTGTCATTCGTCGCAGGACCACAAGCATAAAACTGGCGATCACGCCTGCCACCATGATACAGGTGCAGCAAGTTGTCATGACAAAAAAGGCTCGTTTGATTGGTTTTTATGGACCAACGCCCTGCTCGTCGCAGTATCGCTGGCGCTTGGCTTAAGCGACCTGAGCTTTCCCTATGAGTGGCTGACGATCTTCACAAAAAGCGCCGTTGAGCTGGCCGCAAAAATGTGGCCAGGGGTGATCATGGGGATTTTCTTTGTCGGCCTTTTGGAATTGATCCCGCGCGAGATCGTCATCGGCGTTTTGGGCGACAAGCGCGGCATTGGCAGTATTTTGCGCGCCACTGGCGCTGGTGTTCTACTCGATTTATGCAGTCACGGCATCCTAATGGTTGCCGCCAAGCTCTATGAGCGCGGCGTTAGGCTCGGGCAAGTTATGGCCTTTTTGATCGCTTCACCTTGGAATTCATTTTCACTTACCCTTATTTTATGGGGGCTGGTTGGTTTTTGGTGGATGATAACGTTTCTCGGACTTAGTCTCGTGATAGCCATTATTTCTGGCCTGATCTTCGATACCCTCGTTGATCGCGGCATTCTTCCAGATAATCCTAATAAAATCGTCATGGAAGAGAAAAAGCCAGTTTTTCGGTCTATTTGGGGGCTCATTAAGAACGCTAAGCCTTCGGCGCGCGGCTTTTTTCAAATGATTATCAATGGCTGGGATGGCTCGAAAATGATCCTCAAGTGGATTTTGTTCGGGATTGTGCTGGCCTGTGCCATTCGCGCTTTCGTGCCACCGGAAATGTTTAAAAGCCTGTTCGGCCCAACGCTGGCTGGCTTGGGTATGACCATCATCTTCGCGACAGTTATGGAGGCCTGCTCGGAAGGCTCAACGCCCATTGCCGCTGATATTATGACGCGCTCAGGGGCGGCCGGTAATTCCTTCGCTTTTTTGATGGTCGGAGTGTCCACCGACTACACCGAAATAATGGTACTCCGCGAAGCCACGAAAAGCTGGAAAATAGCGCTTTTCTTGCCGCTCGTTACGTTACCGCAAGTGATTATCCTTGCGATTATTCTCAATCAAGGCGTAGGGCCATAAAAAGCCTGAGAATCCTGATAAAAGCCGCTTGACTTGGGCTTTTTGCGGGGTATATTCGCGGCTTCTGGCGGCTTTCCGAGGAATGTCGCCTTGTGATCGTCGCCTGAAAGCCTGTGATTGGGGCCGAAGGCGGAAAAAAAATAGAGGCAGAAAATCATGTTTGCTGTAATTCGTACTGGCGGAAAACAATACCGGGTCAGTAAAGACGACGTTATCACCATAGAGCGCTTGGCTGGCGAAGCCGGTGGCAAAGTCGTGTTCGACGAAGTCATTATGCTGGGTGGTGACGGCAAAGACACCGTTATCGGCCAACCTTTGGTTGCTGGCGCATCTGTCGCCGGTGAGATTGTTGAACAAAATCGCGCCGATAAGGTCACGGTGGTGAAATTCCGTCGTCGGCAGAATTATCACCGCATGAAAGGCCATCGCCAACAACAATCTCTGGTGAAAATCACCGATATCGCTGCTAAAGCGAGTGCGAAAAAAGCTGAGGCTACGGAGGAGTAAAGACCCATGGCAACCAAAAAAGCAGGCGGTTCATCCCGTAACGGGCGCGATAGCGCCGGCCGTCGCCTCGGGGTAAAAAAGTTCGGTGGCGAGCAAGTTATTCCTGGCAACATCATTATTCGCCAGCGCGGCACCAAATGGCACCCAGGCAATAATGTCGGCATGGGTAAAGATCACACGATTTTCGCCCTTGTCGAGGGCAAAGTAACTTTCTCAGGTGCCCGCGGTGGACGTACCGTCGTTTCTGTCGAGCCGGGGCAACAAGCGGCGGAATAAGGCCCAGTCTTTCTCAGAAAATCGAGATTATCGAGAGAGATGGGTGACCATCTCTCTTTTTTTTGGTTAATTGGACGGGCAAACCGGAATCACCAATGAAATTTTTGGATCAAGCGAAAGTATATATTCGATCGGGTAATGGCGGGGCTGGCTCCGTCAGCTTTCGGCGCGAAAAATTTGTCGAATTTGGTGGTCCCGATGGTGGAGATGGCGGCCGCGGCGGCGACGTGATTGCCGAGTGCGTTGACGGCCTCAACACATTGATCGACTACCGCTATCAGCAGCATTTCAAAGCCGGCACGGGCGACCACGGCATGGGTCGCAACCGCTCGGGCAAGGGCGGGGCCAATAAAGTTTTGAAGGTTCCTGTCGGAACACAAATTTTTGCCGAAGATAACGAAACTCTGATTTGCGATATGACCCAAGTCGGCCAATCGATTGTGCTGGCGCAGGGCGGCAATGGTGGCTTTGGCAATGCGCATTTCAAGGGACCAGTAAACCGCGCTCCACGCCACGCCAATCCCGGCCTCGAGGGTAAAGAAGCCTGGATTTGGTTGCGTCTAAAATTGATCGCCGATGTCGGGCTAGTGGGGCTTCCCAATGCTGGCAAGTCAACCTTTTTGGCACGTGTTACGCGGGCAAAACCGAAAATTGCCGATTACCCTTTTACGACCCTACACCCCAATCTCGGCGTTGCGGCGGCGCGGGGACATGAATTTGTCATCGCCGATATCCCTGGCCTAATCGCTGGCGCCAGCGAAGGCGCCGGCCTTGGCCACCGCTTTCTTGGCCATGTCGAGCGCTGTGCTTTTATTTTGCATTTGGTAGACGCAACGCAAGAAGATGTGACGGAAGCCTATACCACCATCCGGCGTGAGCTTGCAGCTTATGATGATAATCTTGCGCAAAAGCAGGAGCTGATTGTTCTCAGCAAAGCCGATAGCGTGGGCGAGGAAGAGCTCCACAGTAAAAAATCCGACCTCGAGCAACTCGCAGGTCAGGCCGTGCGTGTTATGTCATCCGTCAGCGGCCTCGGCGTTGATAATTTGCTCGACCGCATTTTAAGCCGGCTCGACGTCAAAGCGGTCACACCCGAAGAGGAGGCGACAGCATGGCATCCTTAGAGGCTTCCGCCAACGCTGTGACCACGGCGCAACGCTTAGTTATTAAAATTGGCTCGGCGCTTTTGATTAAAGATGGAAAGTTGAACGCAGCTTGGGTTAGTTCATTGGTGGCTGATATCGCCGCCTGCAAAGCCCGTGGACAGGAGGTTATTGTTGTCTCAAGTGGAGCCGTGGCGCTCGGCCGCGCCGCTCTCAATGTTGGCAACAAAAGCCTGACTTTAGAAGAAAGCCAAGCGGCAGCCGCCGCCGGACAAATTGCTCTGGCCCACGGCTGGCAGGCGCGGTTGGCCGAGCAAGATCTTAAAGCTGCACAAGTCTTGCTTACGATTGAAGACACTGAAACGCGGCGCCGCTACTTAAATGCCCGTGCCACCCTCAATACATTATTGCGGCTAGGCGCGGTGCCGATCATCAATGAAAATGATACGGTCGCGACACAAGAACTCCGCTATGGCGATAATGATCGCTTAGCCGCCCGGGTTGCCAGCATGGTGAGTGCTGATTGTCTAATCTTATTTTCCGATATTGATGGCCTCTATCGGGTGGCGCCGCAAGCAGGGGCAAAACCCGACCCCAAGGACCATATTGCGGAAATCGATGACATTTCCCCTGACATCCTTGCCATGGCGGGTGACGCTGGATCGCCGCATGGCAGCGGCGGCATGAAAACAAAACTCGAAGCTGCACGCATCGCCAGTGACGGTGGTTGCCATATGGTCCTAACCACCGGTCACCCTTTGAACCCGCTGACACAACTTCTCGAAGGCGGACGGGCCACTTTCTTCCGTGCTCCAGATAGCGCGCAATCGGCACGCAAGGCTTGGATTTCAGGGGCCCTGACCCCAGCGGGCCAACTGGTGATTGACAGCGGCGCAGTCGCCGCTTTAGCCGACGGGCGCTCGCTCTTGCCCGTTGGGATTGCGCAGATCAAGGGGCATTTTGAACGCGGCGATTGCGTTTTGGTGTGTGATGCCGAAGGCAATGAATTGGGCCGCGGGCTGACCGCCTATAGCAGCGAGGACGCCGCGCGCATTATCGGCCGCAAAAGCGACGCGATTGCCGAAATTCTAGGTTATACTGGCCGCACGGAAATTATCCATCGGGACGACCTCATCTTAAAACGGGAGGATCTATCATGAGCGACGAAACGTCATTAGAAGCGCAAATGCTTGCCATCGGGCAAAATGCTGCGCTAGCTGCGCGCGGCCTCGCGCTCGCCGACCGTGCGCGTAAGGATGCCGTTTTGCAAGATTGTGCCGCAATTATGCGGCGAAGATGCGCTGATATATTGTCGGCTAATGCGAAGGACATGGAACTCGCCAAAGCCGATAATCTACCCGCGGCGCGGCTCGATCGCATCCTCTTGGATGAAAAGCGGCTTGAGGGCATTGCCAGCGCGCTAGAAGCCATTGCGCTATTGCCCGACCCCGTTGGTGAAGAGATTGACCGCTGGCAGCCGGCACATAATAAGCTTGATATTGCCCGCGTGCGCGTACCGTTGGGCGTTATCGGTGTTATTTATGAAAGCCGCCCTAATGTCACTGCTGATGCCGCCGCCTTATGCCTGAAATCAGGTAATGCCGTTATTTTACGCGGTAGCTCCGAAATTATGAATTCGGCGCAGGCCATTGCGACATGTTTTGACGCCGCTTTAGAGCAAAATGGTCTCGACAAAGCCTGTGTCCAGCTGGTGCCGACCGCCGATCGGGCCGCCGTTGGCATGATGCTAGGTGGCCTCAATGGTACAGTCAGCGTGATTGTGCCGCGGGGCGGCAAAAACCTCGTCGCCCGCGTGCAAAACGAAGCCCGTGTTCCGGTTTTTGCTCATCTCGACGGCATTTGTCATAGCTATGTCCATGCCGCCGCCGACATCGATATGGCTACCGAGGTGGTGTTAAATGGCAAGATGCGCCGGGTAGGCATTTGCGGCGCCACTGAGACCTTACTGATTGACGAATCCTGTGTTGCAACCCACCTAACCCCCTTGCTCAATGCTTTGGCCGATGCCGGTTGCGAAATTCGCGGCGATCAGATCTGCCAAGCGCATGATGCGCGCGTCCTCGCGGCGACGGAAGACGATTGGCATACCGAATATCTCGACGCCATTATCTCAGTCAAAGTGGTTTCTGGGGTCGAGGAAGCTATTGCCCATATCAACCAGTATGGCTCGAACCACACCGACGTGATCATTACCAATGATGTTGCCACAGCCGAGCGTTTCTTGAACGAGGTCGATAGCGCCATCGTCATGCATAATTCCTCAACGCAATTTGCCGATGGTGGCGAATTCGGCATGGGGGCCGAAATTGGTATCGCGACAGGGCGATTTCATGCCCGCGGCCCCGTTGGCCTAGAACAATTGACAATTTTCAAGTATGCCGTCAGAGGAACTGGGCAAACGCGGCCCAAATAAGCTTATGGCTCGTCCGCTCCCGCCCCTGCTCCCAAACATGCTGGTCGGCCTCTATGGCGGAAGTTTTGATCCACCGCACGCTGGCCACTTACAAGTCAGCCGCGGCGCCCAGAAAACGCTCGGGCTGGATAAAGTGATCTGGCTAGTCAGCCCTCAAAACCCATTGAAAGCACGGCAAGCCAGCGCGATCGAAACCCGTCTTGAGGCCTGCGATGCGATCACCCATAAAGCGCGCGAGGTGGTCTCGGATATCGAAAGCCAGTGGCAATGTGGCTTCGCGATCGACACCATTACAGCCTTTCAAAAGCGCTACCCCGCCTGCAAGTTTATCTGGATCATTGGTAGCGATAATTTTGCCAGCTTTCACCAATGGCGGGATTGGCAAGATATCATGCATAGAATTCCAATCGCCATCTATCCGCGCCCTGGTTCTGTCATTGCCGCCGGATTATCGCCGGCCGCACGGCAATTTGCCGCCTATCGCTGCGTGCCCGCCGCTTTAGCTCATCGTCCAGCACCAGCCTGGTCGATTTTAAATGCGCCAAGGCGGGCTGACGCCTCGTATATCATTCGTGCCCACAAAGATTGAACCATACGATCAAACATGCTTAACTAATTGTGCTCGTGGAAGCGGGCTATAGGTAAAACAAGTAAAAGGGGATTTGCACTGAGTACGCTCATGCAGCAAGCACCTGATGAACCTCCCAGTCCAGGGCGGACATCAATGATAGACCTCGTCGTAAAAAGCCTTGATGACAACAAGGCCGAAAATATCGTCACCATTGATTTGACTGGTAAATCTGCCATTGCCGATGCAATGGTGATTGCGTCAGGTCGGTCGCAACGCCATGTCGGCGCTGTCGCCGATCATTTGCTCAAACGTCTTAAAGACTTGGGGCAAAAAAACATTCGCGTAGAGGGAATGTCGACTGCCGATTGGATCCTCGTCGACGCTGGTGACGTGATTGTGCATATTTTCAGACCCGAGGTCCGACAGTTTTATAACATAGAAAAAATGTGGACGATGGATGTCGAAACGAGTGGCCCAACGCTCTAGCCGATGAAAATTCATATTGCCGCCATTGGCCAAATCAACGGTTCACCCGAAGGGGAGCTATTCGCTACCTATTACGACCGCGCCAAAGCCAGTGGCCGGGCGATTGGTATAGCTGACGTCATAATGACCGAATTACGCGGCGGAAAAGGCCTCTCGGGCGATAAAAGAATTTCCTTTGACCAGAACAGTATCGACGAGACCATTAGCAAGCTCCGAACATCTACCCCGAATAGCCGCATTATTTTGCTCGATGAACGCGGCAAAAATTTCAGTTCGATCGAGTTCTCCAGCCAGATCGGCACTTGGCGTGATCAAGCGATAGATCAAGTTTGTTTTGTGCTTGGTGGCCCCGACGGATTTAGCGAGCAACAGCGGCAAAGCGCTGATCTTCTGATCTCGCTTGGCCGCATGAGCTGGCCCCATTTATTGGCGCGCACTCTATTAATGGAACAAATCTGGCGCGCCATTTCAATTTTGAGCAACCACCCTTATCATCGGGCCTAATGCGACGCTACCTGAGCTTAATCTTCATCTTGTCACTGGTCTCGGCCTCGGGCTGGGGACAAACTAATATTGAGAAATTAGAACGCGAGATCAAGGACCGTAAAAGCCGGCAAGAGCAACTTGAGCAAAAAGCTAAATCGGTATCCGATGAGATTACCGGGTTACGGGCCTCGTTACGACGCTTGTCGCAAGACCTAGATCAGCTCACGGAGCAGCAAAATTCGCTCGAGACAAGACTGCTCGAACTCGCGCAAACGGAAGCCGCCTTGGCGACAGAATTACAGTCGGAGCAAGCCAGCCTGGTCAAAACGCTAGCGGCCTTACAAATGTTGCGAAAGGATCCACCACCGGCCTTTGCCACCCACCCCGACGATGCCCTGCGGGCTGTACAGGGGGCAATCGCGCTCGCGAGTATCGTCCCTGCCTTACAAGATCGTGCTGAAAATCTACGTGCCCGTCTGTCCGAACTGACCGCGGTGCGGCGACGAATTGATCTAGACCGCGCCGCACTTGAGCAGGCTGGCGCTAAAGCCGCCACCACGCGGGATAATATCGGCAAATTATTAAATCAACGCCGCGATACCGAGCAAGGCTTACACGGAGAATTGGCAGAAGAGAGCAAGGCCATCAATAAACTCGTGGAGCAGGCCCGCAATCTGCGTGAGCTCAGCCAGAAACTCGCGCAGCGACAACGCAATGCCGAAAGCGGCAAGAAAAAGGCTGATACGACGTTCTCCCAAGCCCGAGGCCTTCTTCCCCTGCCCGCCAGAGGACGAATTACTCGCTATTTTGGTAGCGCCGATCCGTCGGGGGAAAAATCGCTTGGCATAGGCGTGGCGACACGCGCCGGGTCGCAAATTAAAACGCCCTTTGACGGCACCGTTCTCTATGCTGGACCATTTCGTAATTATGGCCAAATCGTTATTATAGGCATCGATAGCCGCTACCAAATTCTGCTCGCCGGCCTCGGAGAAGCCCATAGCTTTGCGGGGCAGGACGTACTGGCGGGCGAGCCGATCGGATTTATGTCAGAAAAAGGTGACGCCAACGGCCACAGTCCGCTATATATGGAAATACGAGACCAAGGAAAGCCCATCGATCCACTACCTTGGATTCAAGCGGCTGATCGCGGCTAGCATAGCCAGAGCATTGGAGTTCTAATGATGCGAAGTTTATTTTTTGCCCTGATGATGTTGTTGTCATCTACACCTGTTTATGCGGCCAACACCGCAGACGGCGCCGAAGATTTTTATGAGCAACTGCGCCTCTTTGGTGATGTTTTGGAGCGCGTCCGACAGGACTATGTCGACCAACCCGAGGATCGCGAGCTGATCGAGTCGGCCCTATCAGGCATGCTCGCCGCCCTAGATCCGCACTCATCTTATATGCCGCCAGAGAGCTTTGAGGATATGCAAGTCGAAACCAAAGGCGAATTTGGTGGCTTGGGCATTGAAGTGACGATGGAAAATGGCTTGGTGAAGGTCGTCGCACCAATTGACGACACGCCGGCACAACGGGCCGATATCCGCCCCAATGATTTAATTTCGCACCTCGACGGCGAGCCCATTCTCGGGCTTACCCTCAACCAGGCGGTTGATCGAATGCGCGGCGAGCGCGGCACCGATATTACGCTAACCATTTTGCGCGAGGATGTTGATGAGCCCTTTGAAGTCACCATCACCCGCGACATTATTAAAATCCGCGCCGTACGATATCGCCCAGAGGGGACGCAACAGAATATTGGTTATATTCGGATAACGACCTTTAATGCGCAGACAACCCGCAATTTGAAAAAAGCCTTTAACCAGCTCGAAGCTGAAATTGGCGATAAGAAACTTGCTGGTTTTATTATCGACCTGCGCAATAATCCTGGCGGGCTTTTGACCGAAGCCATCAGCGTCGCGGATACGATGCTCAATCAAGGAGAAATCGTCTCCACCCGCGGCCGTCACGAATCCGATAGCGCGCGCTTCTCGGCCCGTCGCGGCGATATGGCCGATGGCCGCCCCGTGATTGTTATGGTTAATGGCGGTTCTGCCAGTGCGTCAGAAATCGTGGCCGGAGCTCTGCAAGACCACCATCGGGCACTGCTTTTGGGAACGCAATCATTTGGCAAGGGCTCAGTGCAGACCGTTATCCCGCTCCCAAATAATGGCGCCCTGCGGATGACCACGGCACGCTATTACACGCCCTCGGGACGCAGCATTCAAGCGCTTGGCATTAGCCCTGACATTATCGTCGAACAAGTCGTCCCCGAAGATCTTAAGAACAGGAAAGCCCGCCGCGAGGCCGATTTGCGCGGCGCGTTGGATGGCAAAAATATTGATGGCCAGTCGAACCAAGAAACGCCAACGAAAGCCAAGAAGAAGCCTGCTTCAATCGCTTATATTCCGCCAGAGGCCGCTGACGATGCGCAGCTTCAGCGCGCCATCGCGATTCTCGAGGGCCTCAATGCAGCCCGTAACGAGACACAATTATGAGCTATGAGGCGCCGTCTTATGCGGACGATCATCCTGCACAGCAGCTTGCCTATCGCCCTTGCGTCGGCGCCGTCATTTTTAACCGCGACGGCCTAACGTTTTCGGGGCACCGCGTGCAAAAAGATTTGCCCGCCGATGCACCACGCTGGCAATGGCCACAAGGCGGCATTGATAAAGGCGAGACACCGATTGCGGCGGCCCATCGCGAGGTCTATGAGGAAACTGGCATAGGCGCCATTAGCCTGCTTTACGAGCTGCCAGGCTGGCTAACCTATGACCTACCGGAAACCTTGATTGGTAAGGTTCTGAAGGGAAATTATCGTGGCCAGAAGCAAAAATGGTTCGCATTTCGCTTTGAGGGTATCGATGATGACGTGAAACTCGACGCGCATTCGCAAATTGAGTTTGAAAGCTGGCAGTGGCGCGAGCTTTCCGACTGCATTGACTTGGTCGTACCCTTTAAGCGGCATGTCTATCAGGCTGTCGCTTCCGGGTTCGCGCATTTATCGGGGCGCGAATGGCGATCCCACTAATCGATTTCTCGGGCTTTACAGACGCGGCAGCGCGTCAGAAGATCGCGACTGAAATCGATGTGGCTTGTCGAGCCTCTGGGTTTTTTTGTCTTTATAATCACGGCCTATCACAATCCATTATCGATACATGCTTTACCGCAGCGGCAACGTTTTTCGCCCAGCCCGAGGCGGAGAAAGCAAAAATATCTATCTCCAAATCTAATTGCCACCGCGGCTGGTACCAGATTGGTGAGGAAGTTCTCGACCCCATCGGCAATCACGCTGGCGATATGAAAGAAGGGGTGAAAATCGGCTTTGATTGCCCCCCGGATCACCCCCGCATGCGGGCCGGCATTGCCTTGCACGGCCCTAACCAGTGGCCTGATATTGACGGTTGGCAGTCGGTGATGCAACAGACTTATACGGCGTGTAGTGACTTATCGCGGCAAATCATGCAAGCCATGGCTTTGGGGCTAGGCCTGCCCGACGATTTTTTTGCCCCATGGCTGACACAACCCATGGCAACATTGAGCCCAATTCAATATCCACCGCAGCCCCAGGAAGATCAAATTGGTGCTGGCGCGCATACAGATTTTGGTTGCCTGACATTGCTATTTCAGCGCGATATTAGTGGTCTCGAAATACAGGGTAAAAACGGAGACTGGATCGAAATCCCAGCGGACCCAGCGGTCGTGGTGGTAAATATTGGCGATATGATGGCGCGCTGGACCAATGACATTTATACATCAACGCGGCACCGTGTTATTAATCGCTCGGGGAAAACGCGGCAGTCATTGGCTTTTTTCTTTGACCCAGATCCGGAGGCTGATTTGACTGCTTTACCGAATTGTCTGCAAGATGGTGAACCGGCGCATTACTCCCCGACAACGGCATTGGCGCATTTGCTGAACAAAATTGATGAGAGCTTCCGCTATAGAAAAGATAATTAGGACAGCATAAAGATGGATAAATCAATTAGTCATATTCTAAGCCTGTCTTGTCCCGACCAACCAGGAATTGTTGCCACTGTTTCCAAAAGCCTGTTCGAGTCGGGCTTTAACATTGTCGAGAGCCACCAGTTTGGAGATCCTAATTCAGGGCAATTCTTTATGCGCGTCGCGCTCGCCCCAGCAGGCGATGCGGCAGCACTACGCGACTTTGAAAACACTTTTGCGCAAACGATTGCGCCGCAATTTAATATGCAATGGCGTTTGTTTGACAGAGCGCAAATCCCGCGCACCGTTATCTTGGTATCAAAGTTCGACCATTGCTTAGTCGACCTTCTCTATCGGAGCGAGATTGGTAGCTTAGATATGGATGTAGCGGCTGTCGTCTCAAATCACGAACAAGCGCGCAAGCGCGTTGAGGCGGCCGGTATCCCCTTCCATTTGGTGCAGGGCGGTCGCGACAATCGCGAACAAGATGAGGCTGTGATAGCCCAACTGATTGAGAAAGAGAATATCGAGCTGATTGTGCTGGCGCGTTATATGCAAATCTTGAGTAGCCCTTTTGCCGAGCGCTATGCCGGCCGCATTATCAACATTCACCACAGCTTCCTACCAAGTTTCAAGGGAGCGGTGCCCTATAGCCGCGCCTTTGAACGTGGCGTTAAAATGATTGGCGCGACAGCACATTTCGTCACCGCAGATCTCGATGAGGGGCCAATCATTACGCAAGGCGTTGCTGATATTCGGCACGACATGGGCGTTGAGGATTTGATCGATGTTGGTCGCGATGTAGAGCGCCGCACGCTGGCACGCGCCATACGGCTCTACACGCAACGTCGCGTCTTGCTCAATGGCATTAAAACGGTCGTGTTTGAATAAATCGCTTACAGCGCCGCAACGACATCCAGAACGGTTTGTGCTGACAAGCGGACTTGATCATCGTCGGTTTCAGCTAATTGCGATTGCGCCAGCTCAATTTCAGCTGCTTTCGCATCGCTACTAAAGGCCGATAGCTCAACAGCAAATTCCGCCAAGACCGTCAGTCCATTTTCATTGACGTCAGCAAAGCCACCGCGGACATAATAATCTTGCTGGGCGCCACCTGAATTGACCGACAAAATACCTGGACGAACAACTGAAATCAAAGCGCTATGATCGGGAAGGACGCCAAAATCGCCTTCCTGACCCGGCACCTGAACACCATCGACCTCGCTCGAGACCAGCAAGCGCTCAGGTGAGACCAAATCGAATTTCAGTTTCTTGGACATGCGAGGGTTTCCGTCGACTAGGCTGCTTCAGCCGCCAATTTTTCAGCTTTGGCGATGGCCTCATCAATCGTGCCAACCATATAGAAGGCGGCTTCAGGTAGATGATCATAATCGCCATCGCACAAGCCCTTAAAGCCTT
The DNA here is from genome assembly GCA_965660195.1 of Alphaproteobacteria bacterium. Taxonomy (GTDB): domain Bacteria; phylum Pseudomonadota; class Alphaproteobacteria; order RS24; family RS24; genus JAYODZ01. Next base: position 116 of record CBFHZM010000040.1, on the reverse strand, counting down.
TAATGGTTTCATTGATGTCAACCAGAACGCCTGGTGAACCGGTGAACACTTCGGCCACGTGGAACGGTTGCGACAAGAAGCGCTCAATTTTCCGTGCCCGCGCCACTGCAAGTTTG
>CBFHZM010000039.1:0-15373 GCA_965660195.1 Alphaproteobacteria bacterium | reverse complement strand
TTTAGAAGTCCGCTGTCACGCCAGTCCACTAACGGTTCCCTCGTCGCCCCGAGCCCTCCGCAAGCAGAGGCCCGAGATCCAAAGCCTCTCGGGTTAACGCATTTCTGCGGGAGTAAGCTCGATCGCTTCTATGAACAATTGATCAGCCAACTCCTTGAAAAACCTCTGATAAGGTTCCGGCTCAGTAATCTGCACCCCGGTGACTGACATCACATATGAAGTCTGTCGCCCATTGGGCATTGAAAGTCTCGTTCTTAAATAGGCTTTGCCATTTTTCTCATCTATGTGATGCTGGTACCAGCTTCTACCTATATTGCAGACCAAGCGAAAGCCACTTTCGCTTCCAATCCCTTTTTTCAAGATAGAGACCTCATCTTGCGTTGTGCAACTTCCAGACCTGTCTAGGCCGTGCTCAATAATACCCTTGGTCAAAGTTCCACTAGAGGCTTTAAAAGCTCTCATCTGTAGGGATTTTAGCTGCAATCCAGTGACCTCTTTTTGAGGGCGAACATTGCACAGATACGTCGAATGCTGGGGGAATGAGGCATAGGATCCATAGGGACCTTCCTTAGACGATTGCGCGACATAAAACGAGCCAAACGATTTTACACAGAACTGGTTGGCTAATTTATCACGCTCCTCCTCAGTCCCATTGGTAATTAATACGCCAGCGCCTATATCTTGCACCCTAATAGGCAGTTCTTTCGCGCAGGCAGTCAAGGCTATTGCGACAACTGAAAAGAGGACCATTTTTGGTGAACAAAACATAGAGAATTTCCTTAATCTAGATCAATATTGCGTGTATCTGTAAGAAAGTTCTGCCACGTTAGATTTTTCATCAAAATCAACGATAATGATAAATGTTTTAGAGGTAACAACAGATTTGGTTACAGTTCCCGTTTCTCTGCGAGAGCCAAACAGTCTAAGGCCCCCATCTGTTGACGCCTCAACAAGCTCGAAATAGGTGCCAACTTTGTCATATACCCATGACGCATTTCCCGAAGTACTTTTAGTAATAATATTGGGCATTCCCAATAACTTGATTACTTCAGATTGACCATCGCCAACATTAATCAATTGAACAGATGCAACCGATAGCGTTTCAGCCTTCTCAGTAGTGCTATCAAGAATCGGTGTTTCTGTTAAAGACTGACAGCTGGTCAGTATAGATGACGAAATTACAAAAACTAAAAAAGAGCGCATAATTAAATTTACAACTATCAGTAAATATGGCAACCGCAATTATCTAGGGAGAAACAATATCAACAAGAGCTAGATAACGCGATTGGTTTTGACGGATACAACACCCAGTGAATTTGGAGATCTAATTTAACCAACGTTTTTATTTGCTTATGGTCGGAGGTTCGAATCCTCTGGGGGGCGACAAGATTTCTGCAGGTTACGCAGTGACTTATCCAAGCCGTGTTCAGCGGTGACAACGTTGTGCCAGTGACAGTGGGCATTGGCAAATCAACGCCACGAGATGAATTCCCTAAAAGCAGTTGGGCCAAGTATTTGCACAAAGCGGAGCGACAGCGCTCTACTTTATTCATCTTTTTTCTATTCGCGGATCTTACTTCTGAATATCGATGTCATCGCTTCCGATTGGGAGACGAATGAGCATCCCGTCCTGCGCGATCACTGTGGGCGCTGTCCGAACCGCTTCGACACCGCGCATAAAAATACTCTCGATTAATCCATTGGCGGGGTTGGGCGCCAAGTGCGTAAAGACCAACAACTTCGCATTGGCGCGATTGGCGACATCGGCAGCATCGACTGGGCTGGTGTGATAATCGTGTGTATCGCGGATTAACTGACCGAGTTTTAATCGTCCAATCTGCTCGAGGGCGCGGCTCGTCTCGTTCACGAGATGCGGTTGTAAAACTTCGTGGATCAAAACATCAGCCTGTTCCGCGGCCTTGACGACGACTTCACTTTTCGACGTATCGCCGCTGATAACCACCGAGCGTCCGCGATAGTCAAAACGATAACCGAGAGCTGGTCGCACCGGCTCGTGCGGAACCTTAAAGGCCGAAATCACGAGGTCGCCATTATTGTAAATCTCAATCAGCCCCTCGTCAGTGACGGCAAAAGATTGCGCTTTCAAGCCGGCATTTTGGGACGGCATAATATCCTCGCCGTGATGTGCCGTGCGATATCCATAATCCAAGCCATAAGCGAGATTGAAGCCATCGACGACTTGCTCAACTCCGGGGCCACCATAAACGGTGAGCTGAGATGGGCGGCCTTGGGCCCAGCTTTGTAGCTGTAGCTCGCCCAACGATGAAATGTGATCGGAATGAAAATGTGTCAGCAGAACGCCGTCGAGACGCCCCAACGGAAGGCCTGCTGCGACAGCTTTGGCAGTTGAGCGCGCGCCGCTATCAACAATAAAGAAGTGATCGCCAGCAAGCACAGCTATACACTGTTGCGCACGGTCGCCACCGCCCATTGGTGAGGCCGTGCCGCAAAATACAACATCGAGATTATCGCCGCCGTAAAATGCGTTGGTCTGCATTTGCGCCGACATAATTTGTTGCAGCGCGCGCGCGACAACGCGGTCTTGTAGCGCTGGCGACAAGCGCAGAGCCGTGTAGACTAAAGCTGCGATAAGGCCAAGGGCCGCCAAGGCTAGTATAGAATATTTAAGCCAGCTTTTCATGCGTCTACTCCTGCTTGCCGTTAGGATGCCTGTGACAGGTCTAACATAGTCTCAATACCTGTACCAGCCAACAGACTGTCGACCCGCGCTCGGTCCGTTTCAGACAGGCTTTGGTACATTTCGCGCGTCCAGTGCAGACATTTTGCTTGATAGGGAAAACTCGGTTGTTGCCAGGGCGCGCCGTCAATCTCGCATGACCAGCTTTTATCGCCTTGGGCGACAGCGATGGCATTGGCCATTTGGGCTGGCGCATAAACCCGGCCGATTTCGTGCAGGAGAGCCAATAACGTATCCGGTTGCTCCTCTAGGCACACCCAGTCTTGCTCCACTGGCTCCAGCCCGCTTAAGTCGCGAAGCTGGTCGACCCAAGCAACGGTGCGTGGAGAAATCTCATGAGCGATGTTTCTAGGCGTTGGATCGAAGCCTATAAGTTGCGTGAGCTGGCCAAACAACGCGAAGTCTCCAGCGCCGGGGCGATTGCCGAGCATGAATTTTTGTTGCTGTAAATGCGCTTGCATCGCTGCCAGAAATCGGTGATAGCTCGCATCAATAATCGGCGCTGTGACGTCATTTGAGCCGACAACATAAAGCCGGCCGATTTGGCGTTCCGAAAAGGCTGTTTTAAAGGCGGCATGGGTCTCGGGCGGCAAGCGCGTATCAAAGCCTAGAGGCAGAAGCGTGCCAGCATTATCGGCGTCAGCGGCGTAGTACCAGCGATAGTGAAACATGTATTTGGTACACCACTCGTCACCAAAATCCTCAATAAGATAATCAATGAACGCAAGCGCCGGATCACTTGGCAAAACCGAGCGCGTTGGAAAATCGTGCTCGAGGCGTCGAATAATCGGCGTCGAGTCGAATTGCGCAATGGTCTGGCCGTTTTCCTCAAATAGAAATGTCGGCATAAGCTCGGGCTTTGGCGGCGTTATGCCTAGGGCCTCACAAACTTTGGCCGGCTGCCCCCATGTGACCGCGGCAGGAATTCGGCGATAGCGCAACAATGCTAGCATTTTTTGCGTATAGGGTGAGGCCGTGCCACCAATCAACCGGATCAGATGTGAGTTTTGCATCTTATGCCCCCTCTCAAAACCAACGCCGTGGCGCTTGAAAAATGCCAATATAAGTAAAGTTAGCAGATCCTAGCTTTTTTGCACGCCTCGTTCTTGGTGATGGCGCAAGTGATGCCAGGTATCGAAAGAGATAAGCGCGTTGAGACCTTCAATAACAAGCTTCAATAACACAAGGCGCGCAGCCCTCTAGCTTGAGGAAATCAACTTTTCGCCAGCGCGCGCCTCAGTAGTCCGCTAGACATATATTCAAAATTCAAATGAACCACTCGATGCTGTGGATTGATCAGACCCGTGTGCCGCCTCTCGTCAAGCTCAGCAATATCAGCTAGCATGACGCATTCGGAGAGAGACGTTATGAAAAATTTAGATATTGTTATTTATGGGGCCACTGGCTTCACGGGGCAGCTCTGCGCGACCTATTTGGCGCAATATAAAGGCAAAATCAAATGGGCCGTGGCTGGTCGCAATCGGGAAAAACTCGAGCAGCTCGTCACGTCGCTCGGCGTTACGGTCGAAACGCTGGTCGCCGATGCCGAAGATATTGAGGGCTTGGATTCCCTAACGGCGCGCGCCAAAGTCGTGCTCTCCACTGCCGGGCCATTTCATCGCTATGGCTCGAATCTTGTGGCGGCCTGCGTCAAGAACGCTACCCATTATGTCGATATCACGGGTGAAAATTTTTGGGTCAAAGGCCTCATTGAACGGCATCATGAAGAAGCCCGTCGGAAGGGCGTGCGCATTATCCCGTCCTGTGGTTTCGACTCGATCCCATCTGACTTGGGGAGTTTTGCCGCCGTTCGCGACGCTGGCGTTCCCATTCAGCGCGTTGAAGCATTGCATTCCTTTAAGGGTGATGCATCAGGCGGCACGCTGGAGACAATTTTTTCGATGCCTGATCTGAAGCTCGGCAAAGATCTTACCGATCCTTTCCTCTTGAACCCCGAAGATACAATGACGCCGGAGATGAAAAAGCAAAGTCAGGACGGGTTCGGCGTTGCGGCCAAGCCCGAAGCGGCAGGCTTTGCAGCCCCATTTATTATGGCCGCCGCCAATACACGCGTAGTTCGTCGATCCGCCGCGCTGTTAGAGCAGATGCAAGAGCCTTATGGGCCGCATTTTGTTTATCAAGAATTTTCCTATCACCCGACGCGGTGGTCGGCCATCAAAGCCATGTTCGGTATGGCCATGCTCGGCGTTGTTTTATTTTCGCCTCTGCGTAAATTAGTTCGTCCCTTGTTGAGACAACCTGGCGAGGGTCCGTCGCAAGAACAACGCGATGCGGGGTGGTTTGATTGCAAATTCATTCTGGAAACCGTCGAGGGCAAAAAACTTGTCGCCGCCATCCGCGGCGATGGCGATCCCGGTTACAAAGTCACCTCGAAACTGGTAACCGAATGCGCCCTGTGCTTGGTCGAGGATTTAAAGACCCTGCCCGGCGGCCCCAAACATGGCGGCGTTTTAACCAGCGCCACTGGCCTGGGATCGCCTCTGGTGCAACGCCTTAAGCGCGTTGGTATTGAATTTGACACACCGCGTGCCGTCTAGCGTATCGCAACGGCACGTCGGCTCTCGCTAAATATGCTAGGCAAATCCTAAACACCAACGGCAAGCATTCTTTGATAGGCAGGGCGCTGTTTGACCTTCTCGAGCCAAGCCGCCGTCGCCCCAGACGCATTAAAGGCTGGATGCATCGACATGTTTTGAATGTTAAAGCCCATCAAGCAATCTGCCGCGGAAAAATTGTCGCCTGCGAAATAAGCATTCTGCGATAAATGCTGCTCGATAAAGGCAATCACTTTCATCTGCTCTTGGATCAAACGCGGCTCAAAGGCCGAGCCTTCGGCATTGGCCGCCCGCAAATAGACAACCAGCAGAAAGGGTAAAAAGGGCGCGCCTTCGGCGGCATGAACCCATTCGATATATCTGGCATAATCGGCACTACCCGCTTCGGGATGTAGCTTGTGATCGGGATCATATTTTGCCAAGAGGTATTCAGCGATCGCGCCGGTTTCAGCGATAACCAGCTGATCATCTTCGAGCAAAGGTGATTTGCCCAAGGGATGAATTTCAAGCAATGTTTCCGGCGCTAAATTGGTTTCCGCATTGCGGGTGTAGTGGATGATTTCATGCGGCACGTTTAACTCCTCGAGCAACCAGACTAAACGTTGGGATCGCGAGGCGTTAAGATGATGTAATTTTAAGGTCATAGATTGTCTTTCAAGCAAATTTGAATGTCGCCAGTATAACCATGCACGACAACCTTTGCTACTGGGTACCGCCCAGTCTCAGACTTTCTAACGATAAACTGGTCCGATGAGGCTAATAAATTTGGCTTTTGGCAATCGCGGACCAAGCCCCCACAAACTTATTGCAGCCGCTAGGATTGGAGATAATATATTGGCGTTGAATGACAATCCGAGGGGGGGATCGCATGACCTATGATCTGATTATCCGAAATGGAACCATTTATGACGGCACTGGTGCCCCACCACGTGTGGCCGATATCGCCATTAATGATGGGAAAATCGCCAAAATAGACGCATCGATCTCCAGTAGTACTGCGCGCGAAATTTGCGCCAAAGGGAAATCAATTACGCCGGGCTTTGTGGATGTGCACACGCATTATGATGGCCAGGCGACATGGGACAACCACCTGACACCATCATCAAATTTAGGAACAACGACGGTTGTCGTTGGAAATTGTGGCGTTGGCTTTGCTCCCTGCCGCCCCGAGGACCGCGAAGTTTTGGTGCAGCTAATGGAAGGCGTTGAGGAGATCCCTGGCACAGCCCTGGCGGAAGGTATTCCGTGGACTTGGGAGAGCTTCCCAGAATATCTCGACGAATTAGACCGCAAACAACGCGACATAGATATTGCAGTCTTTATACCACACGGCCCCTTACGGGTTTATGTTATGGGCGAGCGGGGCATTAAACGCGAGCCGGCGACCGCTGATGACATTGAGCAAATGAAACAGTTGGTGAGTGAGAGCCTACAGGCTGGCGCAGTTGGTCTGTCGAGTTCGCGCACATTGTTGCATCTCAGTAGCTCGGGTGACAATGTCCCAACCTTCGAAGCGGCAGCGTCTGAAATGAAGGCGCTCGGCAGCGTACTGCGGGGAGATAGCGGCCATGTTTTGCAATTCATCTCTGACTGGCAAGATGCCGAAGAGGAGTTTGATATTTTGCGTGAAACCAGTCGCACGACAGGCGCAAAAGGTACCTTCACTTTGATCCCGATCGAAAGTCCGCCCGACGGCATGAACGCCAATTCTGAATTATGGCGCGATCAGTTGAAACGCATCGAGACGGCGCAGGCCGAAGGCCTCGATATTCGGGGGCAGGTGATTTCGCGCCCGATTGGTATTTTGATGGGGCACCCCGCGACCATGAGCCCATTTTATAAGCGGCCAAGCTATGTCGCGCTATGCGATTTGCCGGCTGAAGAAAAAGCAGCCAAGCTCAAAGATCCGGCGATCAAGGCTAAAATCTTGTCGGAAACGAATGACAATCCGCATATTTTTGTCCAATTGTTAGCCAATAATTTTGGTGTCATGTATCCGATGGAAAACCCCATTGAATATTTGCCAAATGACGAAAACTCAGTAGCGGCCCGCGCCGCCGCCGAAGGTCGCGATCCCGAAGAATGGTTATATGATTTTCTCGCTGACAATCATGCGCAGAACCTAATTTACATCCCCGCGACCAGCAAAGCGAAAGACAAAATTGGCGAGTTGCTGCGACATCCGCACACGGTTGAAGCCTTGGGCGATGGTGGCGCCCATGTCGGTTCGATTTGTGATACGAGCGCCAATGTTTTCTTGCTCACCAAATGGGTGTTCGACGAGAAACTTTTTTCGCTCGAAGAGGGTATCAAGCAGATCACCAGTATACCCGCGGACTTCTTTTCATTTAAAGATCGGGGCTCCATTTGCGAGGGCAAGCGCGCCGACCTAAATATTATCGACTTCGATAATCTTCGCTTGAAAACACCGCATATGGTGCATGATCTGCCAGGCGGCGGCTCACGTTTTGTTCAAAATGCCGATGGCATCCTAGCGACCTTTGTCGCTGGCGAGATGATTTTTGAGAACGGTCAGCCAACCGGTGCATTGCCGGGTAAGCTGGTGAAATCGCAAGGTCTATCCGCCTGAGGCCGCACGGCGCGTCTAGTCATCAAAGCCAACAAAAGTCGTGGCATCCTGCACTGACTTGCGTTCGGAGACGACAGCATTGGCCGGAAAGCTATCATCTGGCCAGCCCAAAGCGACGGCCTTCATGATCACTTGATCTGCGGCAATGCCCGCATGCTCGCGCACGACCGGTGATTGCATGATCCCTTGGCTATTGATCACAGCGCCCAAACCGCGGGACCAAGCGGCATTCACCAGCGCCGTCGTCACAGCGCCACAATCAAAAGCCGTGTCATCGCTGTCGGCAAGTTCGCGATCATAGGTCACAATCACGCAGACCGGCGCATCAAATTGACGAAAGCCGCGCAATACCCAGTCTTGCCGCGCTTCCTTGTCGTCGCGCGCAATGCCCATGGCAGCGAATAATTGCTTAGCGACGCCGATTTGCCGTTCGCGATGATGGCCCTCAAACGCTTGGCCAATTCGAAATTCGCGTGAATGCGGAATGCCTGCCAGATTGCGTTCGGTGTTACCAGCGCGAATCCGGTTTAGCGGCTCGCCGGTAATCACATAGAAATTCCAAGGTTGCGTATTCATTGACGATGGCGCCCGCATGGCGAGGGTGAGAATTTCCTCGATCAAAGCCCGCGGTACAGGATCTGCCTTATAGCCCCGAATACTCCGGCGGCCTCGTATCACATCATCAAATTGCATATTACACCTCACACTTGCGCTAGAAGAAGTTGGCTAGACTAACGCACCAAGCACATTGGTCAATCATGATCTAATTCGGCAAAGCCATTCGCAAGCCGTCCGTTCTCGAGATACTGCATAATGTTTTAGCCTTTTATATCCGGCCTTCCTTGCTTTAAACTCAGGTTCTGTTTCGGCCTGTTGGGTCTAGAACAAGGGGGTAGTGAGTCTATGGGCGATATGTCAACGGTAGCCTTTTCGAGCATTGACGGATTTACGGCCACAGTGGACGTCATTGTCTGCGGCTTCGGCGGGGCTGGAGGGAGCGCCGCCCTAGAAGCGGCACAATCTGGTGCGGCGGTCATGATCCTTGAGCGCGCCTCGGGATCGGGCGGTGCAACGGCTATGTCGAGCGCCGAAATGTATCTCGGCGGCTCCGGCGGCACAGCCCTGCAGCGCGATCTCGGAATTGAAGATAGCACTGAGAACATGATCGCCTATCTCGAAAAATCTCTCGAGGACCGCGGCGATAAAGAAAAAATTCGCCTCTATGCCGAGGGCGCGGCGGACCATTTTGATTGGGTCGAGCGCTTGGGCGTGAACTATAAACGCGCACTCATGCTTGAGCGCGAAGTCGTCCCGCTGACAGACGAGTCGCTCCTTTTCTCTGGCAATGAACGTACTACTGAATTTGCCGCCGCAGCCATCCCGGTGCCGCGCGGGCATGTACCGTCACATGAGGGGGATTTCGGCGGACAGATTTTTATGCGTGCCTTGACGCAGGCGGTGGAGCGAGCGGGTGTCGATATTCATTTTGACTGCTGGGTACAAAGCCTTGTCATAGGCGATAAGGGCCGCGTTGTTGGCGTCGGTGTGCGGGAGAATAATGAAACCCGCTACTACATGGCGCGGCGAGGTGTTATCCTCACCACCGGCGGCTTTATCATGAATGAGGAAATGACGCGACACTATCTGCCCGAAGTGCACCGCTGGGCGGCACCTTATGGTAACCCTTATGATCTCGGAGATGGCATTCGCCTCGGCATGGCCGCAGGCGGTGCCGTTGCCAATATGGATGAGGCGTTTCTCTCTTTTCCACTTTACCCCCCCGCCAAGCTGACCAATGGGATCATGATCAATCTACAGGGCGATCGCTTCGTTAATGAAGATGCTTATCTGGCGCGGTTGGGGCATTACGCCAGCCTGCAAACCGATCAGCGCGTTTATCTATTGGTCGATCATGATGACTATGATCATCCGATGTATATTGAACGGCTCGACCTCGTCGCCGTGGGCGATACAGTTGCCGAGATTGAAACCGAAGCTGGCTTCTTCCCCGCAGGGGCTTTGCAAGAAACAGTGGCCTATTATAACCGCTTTGCAGTAGAAGGCCGCGATCCGAAATTTCATAAATCCGCCGACTGGCTAAAGCCGCTTAAGGCCAAGCCTTTGGCCCTGCTGGATCTATCTTTTGCGAGCCAAACGGCTGTGATCATGCCCGGCACCAAGGGGCCACTGACCTTCTCTTTGGGAGGTCTCGATACCTTATCAAGTGGTGAGGTAAAACATATCAATGGCGGCGTGGTCGCCGGTCTCTATGCGGCTGGACGCGCTTCGGCTGGCCTGCCGCGCACCTCTAAAGGCTATGCCAGTGGCATGTCGGTTGGCGACGCGACATTTTTCGGCCGCTGTGCTGGCCGCTCTGCCGCGACGCATACACCGTTAGAACGTAACTAATCTTGCCAACGCGACAAATTATTTGGCGAGTTGGTTCTTAAATATTTTTCCATCCTTGATGATGACAGCCAAATTCTTATCGGGATCAGTTAAAATGGAGAGATCTGATAACGGATTGCCGCGGATCAGCAGAATATCGGCCAAAGCCCCCTCGGCAATAACGCCGATACGACCTGTATAGGGGGATCGCGGACCACTCAGGGCGAGCATATCGCCGCCTTTTGAGGTTGCCTGCTGTAACACTTCGAGAGGCGAGAACCATTTCAACCGATGGGTAAATTCGCGGTTCATGTTCTTAACCAGTTGTGGGTCCATCACAATATCGGTTCCAAAAACAATATTTTGGAACCCAGATTTTTTGACATTCTTGAACAAAGCGTCGAGACCGCTGGCAACATATTCGAGCTTAGCACGCTGCAAGGCATTTAAAGTACTTGGGAATTCGGTGAACACGATCACCTGTGGCGACAGCCAAACATTATTTTTCTGCATCAGTTTCAAGGTTTCAGGGCTTGCCAGATTACCATGCTCAATGGTTTTTATGCCTGCCTCGATGGCCCGCGTGATCGCCGCGTCGGTATAAGCATGAGCCGCCACATAGGTGCCGTAATCGCTAGCAGCATCGACTGCCGCTTTCATCTCGTCGAGCGTATATTGCACCACATCGATCGGATCGAAAGCCGAGCTGGCACCACCGCCAACGGCAATCTTTACTTGTGAGGCGCCGCGCCGCAGCGACTCGCGCGCGGCCATCAGCACTTCGGCACGCCCGTCGGCAATAGCGACCATATTATAGTCTTGGAACACGCTCTTTTGGTCGGACACCATACGACTCGGATGCGAGTCGAAACGATGATCAGAATGTCCCGAAGTTTGAGAGATCATCGGCCCCGAGGGAAATATGCGCGGTCCGACAACCAGCCCACGATCAATCGCTTTTTTGAGTGAATAACTATTGCCCGACATGTCCCGGATCGTTGTGAAGCCATTCATCAACATAGAGTGTGCAATTTGTGTTGACTGGTAGGCCCAGAAATATGGATCGCTCATCAAGCCCTCAATGTAAGAGAGCTGCAACATGATATGCGTGTGCGAGTCGATAAACCCGGGCGATAAGGTTAGTCCCTTGGCGTCAATAACCTGCGCTCCCTCGGGCGCCTTCAAACCCTGTCCGATTTTAGCTATCAGATTATCGTGCAAGAGAACATCGTGCTGCATCAATAGCCGCTCTGATCGGCCATCAAATATATTTGCCTGCCTGATGAGAATGTACTCGGCCGCCTGCGCGACCGAAATCAGGCACATAAATAATGAAACGAAAAGACTAATCCGCATAACCACCCCTCCTTGGTACGCCCAATTGTAAGGTAACTGGCGTCTCTTGCAAAGGAAGACTTATCTCGCCAGCGTCAGAAATAGAGAATTAAGCAGGGAAGTGATCGCCGTTTCGCATGTGCGATTAGACAAGCTATCCTGCTTTCGCTACCATAGAGACGCAGAACGCATTAAATAAAATAAGACGTGTCCTTTCTGGGAAATGAATAATGACAAAACAAAGGCCTGTACTAATTGTCGGCGGCGGGCTCTGCGGCGTTACCACCTTTTATGAGTTGGTATCGCGCGATATTCCAGCAATCTTAATCGAACGCGACGGTGCCGTCGCGCAAGGCACCAGCTACGCCAATGGTGGGGTGTTACACCCGAGCCTCCCCGACCCATGGAACAATCCTGGGATTGGGCGGGTTCTATTCACTTCACTATTTGATCGGCAGGCGCCAGTCCGGCTGCACTTAAGGCAGATCCCAAATTTAGCCCTTTGGGGGCTCGATTTTTTACGCAATTCAAGCCTGCAACGGCATCGGGACATTACCTGTGCCAATTTTCGTCTTGCCCATTATTCAACCCGACAAACCGAAGCCCTGACGCAGTTTTTAAACCTAGCTTATGAAAATCAAGCGCCTGGTTCGTTGAAAATATATCGCAGCGAAGCCGAGCGCCGCGAAGCTATCGAGCTTGCCGACTTGCTGGGGCCGCTGGGGCTCGTTTATGAGGATTTAGACCAAGCTACCTTGCTGGTGCGCGAGCCCTCGCTCGTCCATTGCCTTGAACCCGTGCACGGGGCCTTGCTATTTTCTGATGACCGCGTCGGCAATGCCCGCGTTTTTTGCGAAACGTTAGCTGCGCAAGCAGAAGCGCGGGGCGGGCGCATAATCTATAACGAAACCGTTAAAAAGCTTGTGGTTGAAAATGGTCGTGTCGTCGGCGTGGAGCTCGGAGCGGAGAGATTGTTTGGCGAGGTTGTCATCTGCACCGGCGTTGATGCGCCCACGCTGGTCGCACCCCTAGGGCTACGCCTACCAATACGCCCCGCCAAAGGCTATTCCATCACCTTGGACAAGGGAGAGGCCACGACATCTGACATCGTCATGCCAACGCATCCAATTTTGGATGCCATGTTCCACATCGCCATCACGCCACTGGGTGCGAAATTACGCGTTCTCGGGATGGCAGAATTTATGGGGCATGATCTAACGCTTGACCCGACGCGCCTCAAAATGTTGCGCGGCTTTTTCGAGCGGACACTACCCGAAGTCAGCAAACAACTCGATTGGGCGAAGGCAGAAAACTGGTGCGGCCTTAGACCGATGTCGTCAGATGGCCGACCCTTTATTGGCCCCACCCCGGTTGAAGGGGTTTGGCTGAATTGCGGCCAAGGTCATCTGGGCTGGACCATGGCGGTCGGCTCAGCACGCATTCTGGCCGATCATATGACAGGGCGTGTGCCAGAGATTGATGCCAGCGCTTTCGCCTATGGCCGCGCGCGTCAGCTCTAAAGTCAGAACGCCGCCACAAGCCTAGTTGGTGTGCGGGTTTTCGACCTTCGGCCAAAAATTATCGTCGCGATTTTGATAGGCAATCCGCGTTAAGTCCATTTGCATGGCACCTGGCGTCGCGACATGACGGATTTCTTGGCCGACCGGAACGAAGCTATTATAGAAATGGTTGGTCGATTTCACGATAATTGTCCGCATCGCGGACAAATCAATACCAATCTCAAGAAAAGGCTTTCGACTAAACACTTGGGTGCGAATAGTATTGACCAAAAGATTGACATTGTTTTCCAGCTTCAACCAAACCGTAATGCCCAATGTCGTTTCGCTTTCTTCCGCATCGCCCAAAGCGTGCCGCAAACCTTCTGAAATGCGCATGACCTTGGCGCGAATATTCACTGGCAAACCTGAAGCCGGGCCGTGCTTGCCACCCAAGCACAAATCCAATTCGGCGCCTTCGCCAGCGCTTTGGCAGATCTTCACGACACCGGGATCCCAAAATATCCCCATGACGACATCAGAAAGACCACGCTCTAAAACACCTTGCAGCATGAAAGTAGCGTCAGCCGGCGAGCCGCCGCCAGCATTGTCGGCCGTATCCGCGAGCACCAGGGGCAACTTGTTGGTGACGCGCGCATAGTCGAGCGCTTCATCGACCGAGATGAAATTGGTTCGAAAATTCTCCCGCAAATCCCATATTCTCTGCCCAAACTCATGCGCCAAACGGTCGGCCAGGGCCGGATCATCATCGGTGATGGCGAGCATGCGTGTGCCCATCTCCTCCATATCGCCAAAGGGAAAACCATGATTGAGAGATAAGGATAACACGCCGGGCTTTTCTTCCTCGGCCTTCATCTCAGCGACAAAACTGGCCATAGGCTCGAGCGGCGTCATATAGAGACCCATCATCTTGCAATCCCAATACCGCATGACAGGCTTAATGTCGCCGCGCGCGGTCGCGGTCGCGAGGCTGTAAAGCTCATCGGCGCGGTCATCAATATCGTCATGCGGATAATGCTTGAAGAAAATCAAGAGGTCAGCCGCGGCCATCATCTCTTCAGTAAGATGCCCGTGTAGATCAAACTCCGCGCCGATCACCGCCGTGGAGCCTACGAGCGCACGCGTGCGCGCAAGAAGATCTCCCTCACAATCGTCATAGCCCTCGGCCTGCATCGCACCATGCATTGAATAAAGCACAATATCGACGGGGCCCGCCGATTTTAGGTCATCGAGGATCATATCGCGAAATTCTTCATAAACATGGCGGACGGTGCGCCCCGCAGGTTGGGCAAAGGTCGAGATCGAACAGATAATCTCGTGGCCCTCGCTTTGCGCGCGCTTATTCCAAACATGCAGTGGCGAGCCGAACATCATGGGCGGCCGGGATAGCGCATCATCACGGAAAAAATAGGTATCGATAAAATCTTGCCGGCCTGTCGGAAGCGGCGAAAATACATTCGTTTCCGTTCCGAACGAAGCGATAAATATACGCATAAGCCCCCTCTAATGTTGCCAGACCTCAAACATAAGAAGGCCAAAAAATGTTGCGCAAGTCAATGAACAACTAAGATAACAGCAACCGCAGCTTCGGCGCCGCGGGTGCGCTTTTTTGATATATTTGCTACTGTGCAGTTACTGTGGCCTTATGGCTCTATTCGGGGAGATGTGATCATGTTTCGTAAGTTCTTAGGCATCGCGTTAGTCGGATTTGCAATCGTCGCGAGCACCGCGTCATCGGGTGCAGAGACGTATCGTGATCAGAGCGTTGCGATTGAGGCGATCGCTGATCTGGACCTGGAACGGTATCAAGGGCGCTGGTTCGAAATCGCCCGCTTTCCATTTTATTTCGAGCGCGACTGCTTTGCTGTTACGGCTGATTACGCTTTACGAGATGATGGAACACTGTCAGTGCTCAATCAATGTGCCGAGGGAAGTGTCACAGGAACTGTGAAATCAGCGGAAGGTGTTGCGTGGCGCATTGCGGGCGGACAATTGAAAGTCAGCTTCGTCCCGATCCCCTTCTTGAACAAATGGATTGCCGGAGATTATTGGGTTTTGTCCTTGGATGCTGACTACAAGCTCGCGGTCATCGGAAGCCCGAAAGGTAAAACAGGTTGGATCCTTGCACGCCAACCCCGCATTTCAGATGCCGAGCGCGCGCAAGCTTTAGCGACCTTAAGGCAGTTTGGATACGACACAGAGCAGTTGATTTTCACCGAGCACTGAGGCGCATGTAACGGCCGCTTTA
>CBFHZM010000038.1:0-15604 GCA_965660195.1 Alphaproteobacteria bacterium | reverse complement strand
CCTACCGCTATCTTTCATCACCTGCATTGCGGCGCGATTGATCCGAAAACAGCCATTCAGCGTGACATCGAGTACTTTGAGCCATTCCTCGTCGCGCATCGCAATCAAATCTGCCGTCCCACCTAGGCCGGCATTATTCACCACGACATCGATGCCACCCATGGCCTGTTGCGCTGCCTGAAAGAGAGCATCCACCTGCTCTTGTTGCGTGACATCGCACATCGCGAAGCCGGCCGCGCCAATTTCTGTCGCGGCTTTTTCTGTCCGTTCGGGGTGCATATCCGAGACAAAAACGGTTGCGCCCTCCTCGGCACATTTTTTGGCCGTGGCGAAGCCAATCCCTGTACCGGCAGCGGCTGTAACCAGCACACGCTTTTGCTTCAACAACCCATGTCCGGGAACATAGTCAGGCACCGTTTTTAAATTCATGCTTTCCCCCTTGGCTCTTTCGGCATCCCCAGAGCCCGCTCCGCAATAATATTGCGCTGAATTTGATTGGTCCCGCCGTAAATCGTGTCAGCGCGCGAGAATAAGAATATCTTCTGCAAACGGCTCAACGCGCCATCGGCCAATATCTCGCCATCATCGCCCATAATATCCATCGCCAATTCGCCCAAATCGCGGTGCCAGCTGGCCCAGAAAATTTTACTGATCATTACTTCGGGGCCGGCCGTGCCACGCAGCATCCGCAAGGCGTTCATTCGCATCACTTGTAGCCCCGCATGTGCCTTCGCCAAACGCGCCCGAATACTAGGGTCGTCAAAAGCGCCATTTTCTTTTGCCATGGCAATCATTTCAGACAGCTCACCGCGAAATTGCATTTGCTGCCCGAGTGTCGACGCACCGCGCTCGAAGCCGAGTAGCGCCATCGCCACTTTCCAACCATCGCCAACCTCGCCAATGATATTATTGGCGTCAGTTCGCACATTGTCGAAAAAGACTTCGTTAAACTCTTTGCCACCGCTCATCTGCCGGATCGGCCGAATGTTAATCCCGTCTTGATCGAGCGGTACCAGCAAAAAGACCAGGCCGTCGCGGCCTTTCGATCCCTCCTCCGCTCGCGCCAAAACAAAAATCCAATCGGACTCGTGGGCCAAAGATGTCCATATTTTTTGTCCATCGATCACCCATTGGTCGCCGTCGCGACGCGCCTTTGTCCTAACATTGGACAAATCTGAACCTGCATTGGGCTCGGAGTAGCCTTGACACCAAAAGGTTGTTCCATTGCGAATGCCAGGCAAAAATCTCTGCTTCTGATCTTCTGAGCCATACACAAAAATTGTCGGAGCAACCAGCGTCTCACCAATGTGACCTGCCCGCCCTGGACCACCATGGGCGGCATATTCTTCGTTCAGCTCGACTTGATCCATCAAGCTACAGTCGCGGCCACCATACTCCTTCGGCCAGCCGATCCCGATCCAACCGGCCTCGCCCATTTTTTGTTCCCACTGCCGGCGCAATTCGGCATGACCATCCTCATCGCCGGGGCTACCACGCCAGCGGATCTGTTCAAAATCGCCCACTAGATTGGTAGTGAGCCAGTCTCTAAATTCTTCGCGTAAACTCATCTGTTGTCCGCTCCCGTCAAATACTGAGCCAACTGCAAATAATCTTGCTGCGGCGTGCCATAAAGCGCTCGATTGTGGCGCGCCCGTTTAAAGAAATAATGCAACGGATAGTCCCACGTAAATCCAATGCCACCGTGCAACTGAATGGCATCGCTAGCAACTTTGAAGAAACTCTCATGGCACCACGCGCGCGCGATAAGCGCTGCTTCTTGTGCTTCATGGGTTTCGGCGGCGGCGAAATTTAGCGCCGCAGAGCGTGCCGACTCGAGCGCGATATACATATCGGCACAACGATGCTTGACCGCTTGGAAGCTGGCAATCGGACGGTCAAACTGCACACGTTGCGCGGTATAGTCGAGGGTAATGTCGAGACAATGCTGCGCGCCGCCTACAGACTCGTGCACTAATGCCGCCTGCGCAAGACGCAACACAGCATCGAAATCGGCTTTCGCACACTGGGCAAACGCAGGTCCATTGAGTGCGTCATATGTAATCGAGCAATGATTACGCAAACCGTCCATGGTTTTATTTTGTGAGATATCGAATTGGTTGGCGGGCAGAAGATACAACGCTATGGCGTCTTTCTCAGGGAGAGCCAAAAGAATTTTATCGGCGACACCCGCATCGAGCACGCCATCAATGCGGCCAGCTGGCTGCGACCGACCGTCGGCGAAAGCGATAATTTGTGCCCCTTGCGCGATTGCTTCTAGCTCTGGCGCTTTGATCGACTCATCGGCAAAAGCCTCGATTAAATCCGCCGCCAAACAACAGGTCGAGAAAAACGGTGAGGCAAAAAGATGGTAACCGATCTCTTCCATAATCACGGCGCGGCCAAGTTGGCCAAGCCCAGCACCACCATAAGCCTCGGGAATGCTAATCGCGGCAAAGCCTTGCCCGCTGGCAAAGTCGACCCAAGCCTCAAGATCAACACCCAAGCCACCATCGTGTATTTTCGGTAAGGTCGCCGCGGAGTTATACCAAGTATTTAACCAACCGCGCGCAGACTCGCGAATAAGCTGGTGTTCATCTGAAAAGGGATAAGCCATATCAGGTTCCATAGACTTTCTGAGCTTTGGGGTGACGCTGCAGTAATTCGTCGATGACGCCGCCAATTTCTTCGACCTCATAACGCGCGCCCTTATCGCGTACATCACCGGTTTTCCATCCCAAAGCGATCGACAATTTGCCACCAAAGCTCTCGAAGCAATGGCCATTAACATGCGATGACTGAGCCGAGCAGAGATACACTACCAGCGGCGCGACATTGGCAGGATCAAACACATCAAAACTGCCGTCCGCGGGTTTTTTCATCATGTCAGCAAAAACTTCTTCAGTCATACCGGTACGGCCTTGTGGCGCTATCGTATTGGCGGTAATGCCGTAACGCGCCAGCTCCGCAGCTTGGTTAAGCGTTAAGGCTAGGATCCCTGCTTTAGCCGCGGCATAATTGCTTTGCCCGACCGAGCCCTGCAGGCCAGCCCCCGAGCTTGTATTGATAATGCGTGCCTGCGGGTCGATCCCGTCCTTATTTAAATTTCGCCAATATTTTGTCGCATGCGAGGAGACACAAAAATGCCCCTTCAAGTGCACCGCCATGACGGCGTCCCAGTCGTCCTCCGTTAAAGAGGTAAACATGCGGTCGCGATTATTGCCGGCATTATTCACCACAGCATGTAAGCCACCAAAAGCGGCAATTGCATCGGCGACAATATGACCGGCCGCTTGATAATTGGTAATATCATGTAAGCTGGTGATGGCGCGACCACCCTCGCTCTCGATCATAGCTTTAGTTTCGAGCGCGCGCGCTTCATTAATGTCGTTGATAATGACATTGGCACCGGCCGCACCCAAAGCGCAGGCATAAGCCCGCCCCAAACCATAGCCACTACCTGTGACAATAACCGTTCTATCTTGGCAATACATTGCTACAGCCTCTCAATGATGGTGACATTTGCCTGGCCACCGCCCTCGCACATCGTCTGCAAACCATAGCGCCCGCCGGTACGCTCGAGCTCATGCAACAAAGTTGTCATCAGCTTCGTTCCGGTCGCGCCCAGCGGGTGACCGAGCGCGATCGCGCCGCCATTAACATTGGTTTTAGCGTGATCGAAATCCATCTCCTTCAGCCACGCCATCGCCACTGAAGCAAAGGCTTCATTAATTTCGACCAAATCAATATCCTTGAGCGACATACCCGTTTTTTTCATCGCATATTCGGTTGCGGGCATCGGCGCTGTTAGCATCCAAATGGGATCAGCCGCACGCACGGATAAATGGTGAATACGCGCCCGCGGCGTTAAGTTATATCGCCGCACGGCCTCCTCCGAGGCCAACAGCATGGCCGAGGCAGCATCGCAAGTTTGGCTCGAAACGCCGGCATGAATAAGCCCGCCCTCGGTCAAGGGCTGCAAAGCTGCCATCTGCTCAAGCGTCGTCTCGCGGCGAACCGTTTCGTCCATGGTGACACCATCGAGCGGCACAATCTCGCGATTAAAGCGGCCTTCATCAATAGCTTGTGCCGCCCGACGATGGCTTTCGAGAGCATAAGCTTCCATATCAGCGCGGCTAATATCCCATTTCTGGGCGATCATCTCGGCCGACTCGAATTGCGAAAAGGCACCATTTTTATAGCGTTCCATCCAGCCCTTGGAACCGATAAAGGGCGTCTCAAAACCGAATTGCTGCCCCGCCAGCATGGCCGATGAAATCGGTATTTGTGTCATCGTCTGGACGCCGCCAGCGACAACAACGTCATTGACGCCAGCCATAATCGCTTGCGCAGCAAAATGAACCGC
Organism: Alphaproteobacteria bacterium; assembly: GCA_965660195.1. GTDB lineage: Bacteria > Pseudomonadota > Alphaproteobacteria > RS24 > RS24 > JAYODZ01. Next base: position 11,241 of record CBFHZM010000038.1, on the reverse strand, counting down.
TTGTTGCGACGAACCACATTGACGATCGACAGTTACCCCAGGAACGCCCTCGTCAAGACCCGCCGCCAGCCAACATGTGCGTGCAATGTCACCTGCCAGCGAGCCGATCGTGTCCACACAGCCAAAGACAACATCGTCATAGTCGGCGTCGGGGATCTGGTTACGCGACACAATTTCCTTCAAAACATGGGCACCCAAATCGGCACCATGAATATGCGCCAAGCCGCCCTTGCGCCGCCCCGTTGGTGTTCGCACGGCGTCAATAATATACGCTTCCATTACCCTTCTCCTTGCCTAAAGCTGACCCCAGGGCCGATTTCCATCGCCCCGTCAAAGATCAGTGTTTCGAGTTTTTGCGTGTGAAAAGAGCGATCGCCCCAAGCGCCGCACAGCGCCCAAGCTCGCTTCATGAATAAATGTAGATCAACTTCGAAAGTGTAGCCCATGCCGCCAAAAATCTGGATAGCGGTTTCACCGGCCAGCATCGCTGTATCGATCGCCGAGATTTTAGCATTATGAACATGCGCACCACCGGTTACAGCGGCCAAGCAAACCAGCGGGCGCGTAAACTCAATTTGCGTATAAACACTCGCGAGCAAATGTTTAACAGCTTGGAACTGACCAATTTTTTGTCCGAATTGCTCGCGCTCTTTGGCATAATCGACCGCCAGATCGACCATTCGGCGGGCGAGGCCAAGCAATTGCGCCGCCGCCAAGATGGCGCCTTTCTCGGCAAGCGCGGCGGGCGTAATGGCGGCGACCGCAGGTTTCACCAACGCGCGCAAAGGATCAATCGTCTTGACCGGTACGCAAGAAATTTCTGCCGCCGGGATAAGCTGATCGCCGGCAATAAAGTAATCGTAATAGCGTGCCTCGAGATAGGGCCGCGCGTCCGCAATTAACCCTACCTTGGCCTTGCCCGCCAACGCTTCCTGCAACAGCGCCGCTTGCTGCAACTCCACCAGTCGCGGCAAAACCAAGCCAGCCTGCTCAACCAAGTCCTCGGGTAAATTGACATAGCCCGCGCTCTCCGCGATTGCCGTCATAACGACAAAATCCTGCGCCAAGCCACCTTGGGTCTCAGGCAGCAATAACGATGGCAAACCCATATCTGCCAATTGCTCCGAAATATCCGTGCTCGCTGCACCTTGTGACAGGGCGCGCAAGCGCGTGATCGGCGTCTCGGCTAACAACATCTCGTGCGTGGCTTGAATGAGGTCTTGTTGATCTGGGGTGAATTGAAACTGCATCATCACCCCCCTAGCGCGGCAAACCGAGCACGCGCTCGGCTAGAATATTGCGTTGAATTTCGTTGGTCCCAGCATAGATCGTGCCCGCTAACGAGAACATATATCCGTCAAGCCAGCGTCCGTTCTCAATCGCGTCCAGACCATCTTCTAATTCAGCCTGCGCCCCCATAATGCTCATCGCCGTACGGTGCATGTGCTTATCCATTTCCGACCAGAAGATTTTATTGGCACTTGCCTCGGAGCTCACCGAAACACCAGATTGAACCCGCGCCACAAGCGCATAGGTCGCAGCGTTAAAGCGCTCCGTATCACGCCATGCCTGTAAGACCTGCTCACGCACGCCGCTGGATAGCCGATCTTGATAGGCTTTATAGAGCGCCACCAAACGTTGTGCTGCAGCTTGAAAGCGCGCCGGCGAGCGCAACAGCAAGCCGCGCTCAAAACCCGCCGTCGCCATCGCCACACCCCAGCCACCATGTTCTGGCCCAAGCAAATTAGCGACTGGCACGCGGACCTCGTCGAAGAATAATTCGGCAAAGCCCGGATCACCGTCAAGCTGGGCAATGGGACGGATCTCCAGGCCTGGGCTATCAAGCGGTACTAAAATTTTCGACAGCCCCTTGTGGCGTTGGCTGTCTTGCTCGGTGCGGAATAAGCCAAAGCTCCAATCGGCGAAAACCGCGCGCGACGACCATATTTTATGCCCAGAAATCACATAGCTATCGCCGTCGCGGACTGCCTTGGACTTAATGGCTGCCAAATCACTGCCTGCTTGTGGTTCGGACCAAGCTTGCGCCCAAATCTCATCGCCAGACGCCATGGGCGGCAAATAGCGCTGCTTTTGCTCGGCACTGCCGTATTCCATAATTGTCGGCGCCAAAAGAAAAATACCGTTTTGACTAACGCGCAAAGGCGCATCTGCACGATAATATTCTTCTTCAAAAATCAACCATTGGATCAAGTCACAACCGCGACCGCCATATTCCACCGGCCAATTGACGGTGCCCCAATTACCGGCATGTAATTTTTTCTCCCATTGGCGGTGCAGAGCAAAGCCTTCAGCTGTGTCGAGCGATGGCAAGCGCTCACGCGGCGTATTGGCGTGCAACCACGCCCGCACTTCGGCGCGAAACTGTTCCTGTTCGGGGGTATAGCGAATATCCATTTTAATCTTCGAATTTTGCGGCACTGCCGGTTTCGACAAAAGCATCGCGTGATTTTTGACTATCTTCGTTCATATACATTTCGAGGGTAAAACCTTGCTCCCAACGATACGCCTTATCGACATCAAAGGCCTCAATGCCGTTCAGAGCTTGCTTTGCGATGCGCAACGCATCGCGGCTTTTGCCGGCAACAACTTCGGCAAAGGCGCGCGCCTCTTTATAGAGTTCTTCACGCGGCACGATTTTTTCGACGCCACCCAAACGATAAGCTTCTTGCGCCGTAATCTGGCCGCCCGTAAAAAACGCCGCGCGCACTTTCGGTAGCGGCAAAATACGTTGCAAATGCGCCGCCCCTCCCATAGCGCCGCGGTCGATTTCGGGGAGAGAGAAAAAACAATCCTCGCTGGCGATGATAAAATCAGCAGCACCGCACATGCCAATGCCGCCACCAATAACGTAGCCATGCGGCGCGCATAAGACGGGGACCTCGCAGGCGCGGATCGCCTTGAAGGTTTCATAATTGCCTTTATTTACTTCAACAATGGCGTTGCTATTGTCAGCCAGCTCTTTGATATCGACGCCAGCACAAAAGCCGCGCCCCTCGGCACGGATCATGATGATCCGCACGTCTTGGCGTTGCCCAAGCTCGTAAATCACTTGCGGAAATTTGTTCCAAATCGCACCGCTGAAGGCATTAACCGGCGGATGATCAAAGATCAGTTCGGCGACATATTTTTCGACTTCAATCTTAAAAGCCATTAGGCGATCTCCCGAGCGAGGCACGCACCTGCGTCCCTCATAATTTCTTGAATGATTGTCTCACAAGGTGGCAAGTCGTTGATCAAACCCGCCACTTGTCCACTCGGCAACACGCCAGCTTCGGGGTCGCCATCTACCATGGCACGCTGAATAATCATCGGTGCATTGGCCGCCATCAGGGTTTGGGCGATGGTCGCATCATCTTGCGCCATCATGCGCAACGCCGTCATCACAAGCTGCGCGCTACTCATCCCGGTTTGCGATTTATATCGAAAGGCATTGACCAAGGCTTGGCGCAAAAGCGACAAGCGAGAAGCTGTTTCAAGACGCTCCAAGGTTGCATTCATGACCATACGCTGCGGCAGACCATCGAGCTTGGTTGACACGGGGATATTTGTGACTTGCGCCGCCACATAGGCGGCTTTTGTGGCCACCGGCGTCGGGCTTTCTGCCGACATCATAAAACGCGTCCCCATCGCTATGCCGTCGGCGCCAAAAGTTAAAGCCGCCGCCAAACCACGGCCATCTTTAAATCCGCCACAGGCAATCACGGGAACGCCCAAATCCATATCGAGAACTTGCCCAAGCAAAAGCCATGTTGGGGTTGCCCCCGTATGGCCACCACCCTCTTGGCCTTGACACACAACAATATCAGCGCCCATGTCGACAGACTTTTTGGCATGGGCAGCTGCTCCAATGGTTGGCACACATTTTAGCCCCGCCGCTTTTACGCGCTCGATCAGTTTGGCAGACGGCCCGCGACCATAAGACAGAGCCGCCACTTGATAATCGATGCACATATCGACAATCCGTTCCACATCCGGTTGGAAGGCATGCAAGTTGACGCCGAAAGGCCGATCAGTTTTTTGCTTAATGCGTTTGATACTTTCCTCGCACTCATCGGCTGACATAACGGCGGCGGCCAAGAATCCCATGGCGCCAGCTGAGATAGAGGCCTCAACCAATTCATGGGTCGCCACCCAGCCCATTGCTGTCTGGATAATCGGATATTGGCAACCGAGTGCTTCTGTCAGCCGTGTTTGCATGTCAGTATTTATTTTCCTTGTTCTTTCTCACGATTTGAGGCGGCCATTTTCTTACCATCGAAGCCAGCAATATAGTCACCCTTAACCAGAGAATTCTGAGCATGGGCAAAATGATGCATGTGATAAACTGCATCCATACCCGTGCGCTTGCCTTGCAAGTCTTCAATATGATTGCAGGCTTGCTTTGTCAGCGATAAGGCTAGGCGTGGGTTTTGTGCGATGCGCGTCGCCCAAGCTTCAACCGCCGCATCCAGCTCGTCGCGCGGCACAACCTTATTAACCATCCCGGCGCTATGAGCGCGTTCGGCTGACCACCGTTCACCGAGAAATAAAAACTCCTTGGCCTGGCGAATATTTAATTCAAAAGGATGGGCAAAATACTCGACGCCTGGGAAACCCATTTGAACAACTGGATCTTGGAAAAAAGCGTCGTCCGATGCCACAATCAGATCGCACACCCAAGCGAGCATCAGTCCGCCGGCAATACAGCCGCCATGCACCTGTGCAATCGTCGGTTTCGGCGCCGCCCGCCAGCGGCGGCAAAACTCGAGATAAACTTCCTGCTCACGCACATAAGCCTTTTCGGCGCCGGGCTTATTATCGTGATTATAATTCAGACCACGGCGATCCTCGCGTCCTTTGTCGAAATCGCGCCCCGGCGTACCAATATCATGCCCCGCCGAAAAGTGTTTGCCATTGGCCTTCAGAACAATAACTTTCACATTGTCGTCGGCGACAGCCTTATAGAAGGCGTCATCAAGCGCGTAGAGCATGTCTGCGTTCTGGCTGTTGTGATACGTCACACGGTTCAGCGTCAGATAGGCTGTCGTCTCGCGCACCTCATACAGCACGGGTTGCTTTTCCTCGTAAACAATTTCTGCCTCAACGCGATCTACAGTTTCATTGTCATACATGACATGCTCCTTTTAGCGACGGCCTGCAGGGTTATCCTTGAAGATTGTTGCCCGCAAATTTTGTGGGTCAAGTGCGGCGATGATATCAAGCTGCTCGTCCGTCGGCGCAGGCGTTTCACCGAGATCATCAGGCCGCTCGAGATCAAAGCCCGTATTATCTTGCACCTCTTCAAAGCTCACACCGGGGTGGAGACTGCGAACGCGGATCGCATGGTTCTCACCGGTAAAATCCATCACGCATAAATTGGTCACAATCCGCCGCAAGTCGAGACCGGGCGGAAACTTGCCATCTGGATAGCGCGCCGGATTATAACCAGCACCACTCACCATATCGACCTCGCCGGAAACAAAGGCGCGATTATTGTGACTGCCGATGAACATGCTGTTGCGGTTGTTAACGGTATTTCCAGGAAAGCCCCGCACCCCAAGCAAAGCCGATTTCGGGCTTTCGTAATCGCCAATGGTCGACAGGTTCATCTGCCCAAAGCGGTCAATTTGCACTGGCCCAACAAAGGCGTGGCGATTGCCCTTCGCGATCAAATCAAACACCCGCTCATAGCCACTTTGCCCCTCTTTTTTCGGCTGATACCCATTGCGCGGGCCTACTGGCACTGGCTCGGAGACAAAATAATATTCACCATCGGTCATCATTAGGCCTGGCAAAAATGTCTTTTTAGCGAGCGAGCCTGCCAGCCGCGGTACCAAGCCGATCAGAGTGGCAAAAACTTCTGGCGTCTCATCACGGAAAATATCCGCGCCCGCAACGATACATAACTCAGCTAACGAAAAATCACGCATCACTTGGCCCCCTCTAAAATACCGGCAATGGCAGCTTACGGATCGCATCTGCCCCACCAACGCGCGCGACATAGTCATCGCTTTCTACATAAGTGGCACGGTACTCCGCCCAAGCATCACCCGTTGCCGCCGAATAGGCTTTGAGATGCGCAACATCAATCCCGTAATCGGGCGCATTGCTGGTTGGATGCGCACCGAAGGGGGCTTCTGCAACCCCATGCACCAAATTCCGCTCAATCCGCATCCGCATGATTTTGCGGTCATCATCAAAGGCAGCGGTGTCGACGATTTTTTCGGTCGTCAAAAATGCCCGATCTGCAGCCCGACAAAACCACTCATCGAAAAACATGTCCGGCCCGGCAATATAACTATTACCCAAAATATCAGCCTCGCTGACATGGCATAGCGCAATGTCTAAATTCAACGCCGGCATAGCCACCAAATGCTCGCCATGATAGGGGTCTTGAATAAGCTTAATTTCGGGATTGTGAACCAACACATCCGTTCCCAACCCTGCGCGACACGGCAGGAAGGGTAGCTGTTGCGCCGCCGCTTTCAGGCCGAGCTGCAACATGCCTTCATCAATTTCCATGACCTCAAATTGACCCGCCTGACGCGCTTGGCGAAAATGCGCCTCCATAGGGATGACATCGAGCGAGACAAAGCCAAAAATCAACTTTCTAATTTTACCTGCACTAGCCAACATGCCGACATCGCAACCACCATAGGCGACAATCGTGAGGTCTTTAACATCAGATTTTACAATCTCGCGGATCAAAGCCATCGGCTTGCGGCGAGCGCCCCAGCCACCAACCCCAATAGTCATACCATCGCGCAACTCCCCGACAATATCAGTCAGTTGCATCTGCTTATTGCGTACGTCCATTTATTCCCCCATCACAGGGAAATCATATTCATGTCCCCATAGGTCCCCAATCGTCGACTTGGTCGCTACAAAACTTGACCAATCGGCGATTTGCCGTCCATCAAACCCTACTTCGAAGCCAAAACCACCGGGAGCAAAGAAGTAAAAGCTTACCATTTCATCATTGGCATGACGGCCAAGACTGGCAAAAATATGTAACCCGGCTTGCTTGACGCGATCCATGCAAGCACCAACCTCGTCTAAACTCGAGACCTCCGCCATCAAATGCACAAGCCCGATTGGGTGGGGAAAATTATACAAGCCCAGGGTGTGATGGCGCGGATTATCTGCATGCAAAAAGGTAATCCGCTGATCCGGAAGATCTGGTGCCGGCGGCGGTAAGATCAAATCATCGGACAAGCCGAAGCCGCATAGCTCAGTGTAAAAGGCAATAGTGGCCGCATTTTCTGGTGCCGGTAGCACCAAATGCCCGAGGCCCATTGCGCCAGTTTTAAAAGCCGAAACACCTGCAAGCGGGGTAAAGCTGCTGCCGCCCGTGCGCCCATAGCACACTTCGACGCAATTCCCCGATGGGTCGGCGAATGTCGCAAAACCTGTCGTGGCGCGACGTACGGCCTCTTCCGATGTGCCAATCTCTACGGCAACTTCCGCCGCTGTCAGCCGATCGATAAGGGTGGTAAAAGCCGCTTCGTCGGCGAGCTCATAACCAGCCGCGATAAAGCGGTCTTGGCTGCCTTGTTCGATGATGTAGCGAAACGGGGCCTGATCCATGCGCAAATATTTTCCACCGCGACCATCGTCAATATTGGCGTCTCCAAAGCCAAGTACGGTCTCTGCGAATTGCGCCCACGCGGCAGGATCACTAACCTGCAAACGGACATAAGATAGATTTGAAATTGCCATAAACCGTTCCCCTAATCATTCAACAAGAAGTCAATCGCGCCAGCATTGAACAGACGCGTATGCTCGATCATCACCCAATGCCCACAGGCATTGATCTCAACTAGCCGCGCCTGCGCATTGGCACGCAGACAAAGCTGCTTACCAGCCGGCGGCATGAATAAATCATCGGCGCCCCAGAAGGTTAAGATTGGGCAAGTTAGCTCCGACAGACGCGGACTCAAATTGGGCGTTTTCATGGTTTGCAGAACTTCTTTGGGCTGTGTCTCTGCAATCTTCCACCGCATATCCAGAAGCTCTGGCGTCACATGCTTCGCGTCATAGACAAAATTCGCCAACACCTCGCCCAGATTATCGCGGGTAATACCACTGGCACTCGCCGCCATCATTTTTGCGATTCCTGGCATGGTGAAATAATTAGGCTGCTCATCGATACAGCCCGGCCCCATGAGGACAAGCTTTTCGACAAAGTCGGGATGCGACAGGGCAATTTGAATAGCAACGCCACCGCCCAGAGAATTGCCAACAAAGCTGCAGGATGTGACCCCAAGCGCCTGAAGCCCTTGATAGAGTGTGTCGCAAAATAGATCGAGGGTATAGTCGCCTTTGTCGAGCGGCTTATCGCTATAGCCAAAGCCAATCATATCGGGCAGGACGACGTAGAACCCCGCCGCAACAAAGGCCTCTATATTTTTGTGAAAATTTGCGTAGCCACTATTACCAGGTCCTGAGCCATGAACGAAAACAACGACGGGATTCGTCGGTTCTCCGTAGGTGAGCATGTGGAGCGTTACATCCCCAGCTTTTACATATTGACCCTCTGGCGGCATGGCACCGACCTCCCCTTAGACGAATACGTCAGTGCTATCAGCACCCAATTGCACCGCACCGAAATTCCGCGCGAAAGAGACGGGGCTATTGGCCACATGAGCACGCCCGATATGAATGTCGTGCCAAATTTGTTGAATTGGCGAGTCGGTAAACACGCTCCGCCCGCCAGCCACATTAAATAGCAAGTCAACAGCACGCATCATATCCTCGATGACGAGCGAAGCCTGATAGCGATACTTGATGCGATTAATCATCGGGATCTCTTCACCCTTAACAACTAAATCAGTCATCTCTTCAAAATTGCGGTAGAGAATAGCCTCTGTGCTATCAATCAGATGTGCCGCCTCAGCGACCCGCCGCGTAACGTCCGGGTCACCAGCCAAGCGCGTTGTATCGGTCGAGCTGGCAGTCGCATTCTCAACAAATAGTTTCAGAGCATGGCGCGCGGCGCCGATCGCCGGTGCACACACAACGCGAACAAAAATTTGCGCCCATGGAATATTATAGACCGGATTTTCCTGATCATTTTTACACTGGAAACCATCCATTTGATGATGCGTACGGTGGATCGGAACGAAAACAGGCTCTTCGATCACAATGTCGTTCGAGCCAGTCCCCTGCAATCCCATGACATGCCAAGTATCTTCAATTTTATAATCACTCATCGGCACCAAGAAGGTACGATAGTGAATATTATCGGGCTGGTCGAAAATTAGCCCCCCGAGTAACGCCCATGTACAATGACCCGAGCCACTGCTCCAACCCCACCGACCAGAGAGCATAAAGCCGCCATCGACGCTTTGCACCTTGGCACCAGCCGGGTTGTAGGATGAAGAGACCAAGGTATCGGGATCATCGGCATAAACATCGAGTGCGGCTTGCTTATCCATCAACGCGATCTGATAGGCGTGCACGGCGATAATACCAGCCGCCCATGAGGTTGACATATCGCGCTCAGCCAGCGCTATCGAAGCACGGAAGAAGTCCTGCGGCAGCATTTCCAAGCCGCCATATTGCTTTGGCAGAAAGCTGCGGAAGAAGCCTGTATCCTTGATCGCTTGTATCGCGCGATCAGATATTTGCCGATTTGCGCGCGTTTCTGCGGCTGTCTCACTAACGGTGTCCAGAGCAGGGGTGATATCCATAACCATCTAAATGACCTCTCTCTTCTCTAAAATTACGGCTCGTAGGCGCCAACAGCGTTGAACCAATGTCAAAAAATTATATGAGAATTGCGTAATTCTCAACATTAATTTTAACGAAATTGACCATTTTTTTTGGATAATAATAATTAATGCGTATTTTTAAGCCTTGTTTATTGGTTTTATCGAAAAACATGCCGAAAAAAGCTATCGCCTGCCTTGGTTTGACCCAACAGCTCAGTCTAGAGCAGATATTTCAGTATTTTACCCGATGCATTACGCGGTAACTCCGCCATGAACGAGACTTTGCGCGGTACCTTAAAATTTGCCATTTGGCTCCGCGCCCAAGCTATTAACCCTGCCTCGTCGAGATCATCCGCCACCACAAAGGCTTGCGGCACCTCGCCCAAACGCTGATCCGCCATAGCTTTAACCGCAACATCCTTAACTTTGTCATGGGTCAACAAGATGCGCTCGACCTCGGCGGGATAACAGTTAAAACCGCCAACAATAATCATATCTTTTTTGCGGTCGGTGATTTTAATGTAGCCAGCCTCGTCCTGAACACCAATGTCGCCGGTTTTTAACCAGCCGTCGGCGGTGATGGTCTCGGCGCTGGCTTCTGCGTCTTCGTAATAACCGCGCATTACATTAAAGCCCCGCACCCAAATCTCTCCCTCGGCACCGGCCGCAACACGAGCGCCGACATCATCCACCAGCTTGACCTCGGTTCCTGGTAAGGGGCGTCCACAAGTAGTAGCAATGGTCGCAAAGTCATCGCCCTTCTGACATAAAGTAATGACGCCACAGCTCTCGGTCATACCATAAGCCGAAAAGACGTGATCAATACCGATCTCCTCGTGCATCTGGCGGATCAGATCAACGGGTATCATGGCCGCGCCCGTTGTCGCGATACGGAGCGAAGAGACATCGTGCTTTGCCAAGGCTGGGCTGGCCAGCAGACTTTGAAAAATTGTCGGGGCACCCGGCATAACGGTGATGCGATCGCGCTCAATGCGTCGTAACACCTCGTCAACATCGAACACCGCCAAAGGATATATTGCTGCGCCGCGAATTAAGCATGACAGCCAGCCCGCCTTATAGCCAAAGCTATGAAAGAACGGGTTGACCACCAAATAACGATCGCGCTCTGTCATGCCAATGGCACTCGAGAAGCTGTCGAAGACCGAAATATTCTGGCCGTGTGCCGTCATGACGCCTTTTGGCAAGCCGGTGGTGCCGGACGTATACAAGATGTCGCTCAGATCATCATCGCCCACCTCACCGAGAACCGACGGATCCAAGGGGGCTGCTGCGCTGTGTAAAAAATCTTGCATGGCCGCACAATCATCGTGCCCCGCACGCATGATGATAATGTCCTGTAGCTCGGGCAAGTCATGCCCGTCCAAAAGCTGCGGGTAATCGGTCCCCAGAAACCCACTGACCGTAAACAATATCTTGCAGTGCGCGCGGCGCAAAATATCGGCAGCCTCGGCGCCTTTATATCGCGTGTTCAGCGGCACCATAATGGCGCCCAAGGCTTGCCCAGCGA
>CBFHZM010000037.1:0-15734 GCA_965660195.1 Alphaproteobacteria bacterium | reverse complement strand
CACCAGCGCAAAAATGCATCACATAGCCGGGATACAATGCATCACCATCGACAAATAAATGTTTAACTTTAGGTGCATAGGGCGTTTTTGTGGCGACGCATCTCAAAACGGCCACTTCGATGTCCGGAGTCACAGTTCGCTGATCGAGAGCCAAACTATTGCCATTGGGCGGCCGGCGGAGAATATATTTTGCACCACTTACGAGTTTGATCAGCCACGTCTCTTGGCTAGCGCCGCCGGATAATTGTGACAAAGTCACAATTTCGTCCTCAAACACTGGTTGCAGCGCCTGCTCCATCTCTGCCATTGATAAACTCATAATTGCAGATACCTTCGTTATCTTTTCGTGACTAATTATAGCTTTTAACTATAGTATAGCTTAATCGAGTGGAGAACATATGACTGATCTTAATCCCGAAACCCCATCGCCTGAGACCGCGCCTGAAGTCAAGCGTACTTTTTTCGGTTATATGCGCACTTATTTTTTAACTGGTTTGGTCATTAGCGCGCCGGTTTTAATTACCTTTTATATGGTGTTTTTGGTTGTTGGAGCGCTTGATAATCTGTTCCGCCCCTTCATTCCTATCGCTTATCGGCCTGAGACTTATTTGCCCTTCAATATCCCCGGAACGGGGGTCGTGCTGGCATTGCTTCTCCTGACCTTGGTCGGCTGGCTTACGGCTAACTTACTGGGTCGCAGTCTGATAAACTTTTCCGACCGTCTAATTAGCAAAATGCCTGTGGTCGGTTCGGTTTATTCAGCCTTGCGACAAATTTTCAAGGCGGCCGTCCGGCAAGACGCATCATCCTTCTCGCAAGTAGCCTTGATCGAATATCCACGAAAAGGTCTCTACTGTATTGCTTTTGTTACTAAAAATGCTGACAAGCGGGTCCGAGATGGTGCGCATGGTTCTGATTTAGTTGCTGTCTTCTTGCCAACAACGCCGAACCCGACCTCGGGCTTTCTCCTGTTCGTGCCGCGCGAGGATTTGGTGATCCTCGATATGTCCGTGGAAGAGGGCGCGCGCTTGGTAATCTCGGCTGGTCTATCGGACGAAGAAGAGTAAAGCCGTTAGCCAGCTTCAATAAATTTCAACGCTTCAGTACGCTCGAATAAATAAAGTAATTGCCGAATAGCTTGCCCGCGCGAACCTTGCAGGTGAGGGTCTTGTTCCAAAACTAGGCGCGCATCATCATGCACAGCTGGCAAAAGGCTGCCATGGGCATCGAGATTGGCTATTTTAAATTGTGGCAATCCGCTTTGGCGGGTCCCCAAAACCTCCCCGCTGCCGCGAAGCCTGAGGTCCTCTTCGGCGATCTCAAAACCGTCTTGGCTTTGCCGCATGATTTCCAGCCGTGCGCGGGCAATTTCGCCCAAAGGGCCGCGGTAGAATAATATACAGTTAGAGGGCTTTTCACCGCGGCCAACGCGACCGCGCAATTGATGCAGCTGCGCCAGCCCAAAGCGTTCGGCATGTTCGATGATAATGGTTGTCGCTTCAGGGACATCCACCCCAACTTCAATAACGGTGGTTGCGACCAGAATCGAAAGCTCGCCATCAGCAAATTTCTGCATCACCCGATCTTTTTGGTCGGCTTTCATTTGTCCATGGATCAAACCGATAGTATCGCCATAAGTTTCGCGCAAGTCGGCATAGCGCGCCTCGGCAGCGGCGAGGTCACTCACCTCGGACTCGGAGACGAGGGGGCAAACCCAATAGCCACGTTCTCCGCGCGCAATCAGACGCTCTAATCCTTGCTTTAGAACGTTATAGCGATCAAAGCTAATCAGCCGCGTATCGATGGGTTGACGTCCGGCAGGTTTGTCCATGATCCGCGAGACATCCATATCGCCATAAGCGGCGAGGGTAAGGGTGCGCGGGATCGGCGTCGCGGTCATGACCAGAATATTGGTGCCGCCTTCGCTGGAATTTCCCTTATGGCCTAATTGTAAACGTTGTTTGACACCAAAACGATGCTGTTCATCAACAATGGCCAGAGCCAGATCGGAAAACTCGACATCATCTTGGAATACGGCATGCGTACCGAAGATCACCTGAACCTCGCCAGATGCGATTTGCTCAAGCGCCTTGGTCCGCGCTTTACCCTTAATGCGTGAGGTCAGTAGCAACCATGGCACACCAAGTGTGTCACAGTAAGGTCCTAATGTTGCCGCATGCTGGCGGGCAAGAATTTCAGTCGGCGCCATCAGAGCCACCTGCTTTCGTGCTTCAACGGCCTGCAACATCGCCATCATCGCCACAAAGGTTTTGCCGCTACCGACATCGCCTTGCACCAAACGCAGCATCCTTTTATCGTTTTCCAAATCTGCCGTTATGTCGTTGACAGCCGATTGCTGACCATTGGTCAGCTCGAAGGGTAATTGCTCTAAAAATGCGCGCCGTAAGCTACCATCACCACGCACACTCTGGCCAACAATAACCTGTTTATTGCGGCGTATGAGGTTGAGGGTGATTTGATTGGCCAATAACTCGTCATAAGCCAGTCTTTGGCGCGCCGGTGCATCGGGCATGACATCCTCTGCATTAGCCGGGCTGTGGGCCGCAAGGAGCGCGTCATGCCAAACTGGCCATGATTGTTTATCGCACCAAGCTTTATCTTGCCACTCGGGGAGTTGCGATAGGTGTGGCAATATTTGCGCAATGGCCTTACGGAGTGTTTGCAAGCTAATGCCAGCGGTTAGTGGATAGACGGGTTCACGTTGCGGAATTTGCGCGGCGGCGCTCAGAGGAACAATATGATCGGGATGCACCATTTGCCATGTGTCGCGATATTGCTCAACCCGTCCAGAGACCAGGCGCGTGCTTCCCTCGGGTGCTAGTTTCTGCAGCCAGTCGCCACGCGCCTGAAAAAACACCAAATCCATGAAACCAGTGGCATCCGACACAGTTATACGATACGGCAAGCCGCGGCGCCGCGCCGGTTGGTGCCTCACTATTTGAACTTCACACGTCGCGATGCGGCCGGCTTCCAGTTCGGCAAGGTCAGGCCGATAGCTACGATCAATGATTTGATAGGGCATATGCCACAATAGATCGATGAGGCGACGCCCGATAAACCCCTCAAACTGTTGCGCGAGGCGCGGTCCAATACCGCGCAATATCTCGACATCAGCAAAAAGGGGATCTAGAGAGCTAGGCCGCATAGTTTATCCTCAGCACGATTCCGGTTCTGAAGGGTGACAGAAGTCGTAAAAAGCACTATATCACCCGTTCAATAGGATTTGTCATGCAGTTAGAAAAACTTTCGCCACGCCGCAAAAAACTCTATTTCCGCTCTTGCCACCGCGGCATTAAGGAAATGGATCTGGTTTTTAGTCGCTTTGCCGAACATGTCTTGGCTGACCTGCCCGACGAAGAGTTAGATGATTACGAGCGTATTCTCGAGCTTCCTGACACGGATCTTTTTGCTTGGGCGACGGGGCGACAGGATATTCCGACGGATATTCGCTCGCCCTTACTCGATCGACTATTGACGCTTGATTATATGCGCTCATGAGCGAAGCATCGCCGGACTTAATACAGGCATTAAAGCGACTGACGGGCGAGGAGGCACGGCTCAAAATCGGGCAGGCCCCTACAGGCTATGACGCTTGGGTGATCGCCGATCTAGCGCGATTAAGCGGTCAGCGTGTTTGCGTCGTTGTTCGCGATGCTCCGCGCTTGGACGAATTAAACCGCGCGCTGGCTTTTTTTGCCTCTTCTCTCAACATTATCTCTATTCCGGCGTGGGATTGTCTGCCCTATGACCGCGTTTCGCCGCAGGCCAGCTTAATGGCGCAGCGCCTCGCAGGGTTGGCGCAAGCGGCTCAGCTCGAAGGTCAGCCACATATTGTCCTGATGACGATTTCCAGCGCTTTACAACGCCTGCCGAGCCGCGCCCATATCGAGGAGCATGTGTTTTCTGCCCGTCCCGGCAACGCCATATCTAGCGAGGCATTGACCAATTATCTCTCGCTCAATGGGTTTACCCGCAGCGCTACTGTGCGCGAGGCTGGCGAATATGCTGTGCGCGGCGGTATTATTGATCTGTTTCCTCCCGGTGAAGACATGCCGTACCGGCTTGATTTTTTTGGCGATACACTCGAGTCGATCCGATTATTTGATGCCGAAAGCCAAAAGACATCGGGGCAGGCGGCAAGTCTCGACTTGGTTCCCGCCGGCGAGGTGCTGTTGGACGCGGCCGCAATAAAGCGTTTCCGGCAAGGTTATGTCCGCCTGTTTGGCGGTCAAGCGAGCAGCGATAATTTATATGAGACGATTTCAGCGGGGCAGCGCGTTGCGGGAATGGAACATTGGTTGCCTTTGTTCCACGAGACGCTCGAGACCGTTTTTGACCATCTGGGCGGTGGCCTTTGGGTGTTGGACCATCAAACCGATGAAGCTAGCGATCAGCGCCTCGCGCAAATTGATGATTATTACAATGCGCGCCATGAGGCTATGGCGGAGCAGAAATTCAATGCTTCTCCCATTCGGCCTTGTCCCGTCGCAATGCTGTATCTCTCTTTGGATGAGTGGCAGCAAAGTTGTGCATCCGTGCGACAGCGCTTGATGTCACCTTTCTCGCTGGCCGATCATAAGGAACATCTCAATTTGCCGGCCAAAGCATGCCGCAATTTTGCCGCCGAGCGGGCGCAAGGCGATATCAATATTTTTGACTGTTTGATCGAGCATCTCGGGGCGCAAACAAAAGCCGGCAAGAACATCGTTATTGATTGCCTGAGCGATGGGGCCCGTAGCCGTATGGCAGGTCTGATTGCCGATCACGGATTCGAAAACCAACGTCTGATCGAGACCCGAAGCGAGCTTGAAAGCCTAAAGGCCGGTGTGTTGGGGTTGACCGCCATTGGTCTCGCCAACGGATTTGCCACCGATGATTTGGTGATCATAGGTGAGCAAGACATTCTCGGCGATCGCATGATCCGCGCCAGCAAGCGTAAGCGTGCTGATAATTTCCTGACGGAAGCTTCGAGCTTACAAATTGGCGATATTGTGGTGCATATTGATCATGGTATCGGTCGGTTCGAAGGGCTCGAAACAGTATCGGTGACGGGTGCGCCGCATGAATGTCTGCGTTTGATTTATCACGATAATGCGCGGCTTTTCTTACCCGTCGAGAATATCGAGTTGCTGAGCCGTTATGGTGGCGATGACGCAACGGTGATGCTCGACCGGCTTGGTGGGCAAGCATGGCAAAACCGAAAAGCGCGCCTTAAAGAGCGCCTCAATTTGATCGCCGATAAGCTTATCCAAATTGCCGCTGAAAGAAGCTTGCACGATGCCGATCGGTTCATGCCAATGCCCGGCCTATATGACGAGTTTAGTGCGCGGTTTCCGTATGAAGAAACGGAAGATCAGTTTGATGCGATCGAGGCCGTAATCGAAGATCTTTCGCGCGGGCGTCCGATGGATCGCTTGATTTGTGGTGATGTCGGTTTTGGTAAAACCGAAATTGCTCTCCGCGCGGCGCAGATTGTCGCTCTGGGCGGTGCGCAGGTCGCCCTCATAGCGCCGACAACATTGCTGGCGCGCCAACATGCTAGAAATTTTAAAGCACGCTTTGCTGGTATGCCGGTCAATATTTGCGAGTTATCACGTATGGTGGACAGTAAAACCGCTAACGAAACACGGGCTGGCCTAACCTCAGGTCAGGTCGATATTGTTGTCGGTACGCACGCTTTGTTGAGCGACTCGATTGCCTTTAAGCGCCTCGGTTTAGTGATTGTTGACGAGGAACAACATTTTGGTGTTGCCCATAAAGAAAAATTGAAGGAGTTGCGGAGCAATGTGCATGTGCTGACGCTGACGGCGACGCCCATTCCACGGACGCTACAAATGGCGCTAAGCGGCGTGCGTGATTTGTCAATCATCGCGACACCACCCGTCGATCGGTTGGCGATACGAACTTATATTACCCCATTTGACGGGGTGATCTTGCGCGAAGCTCTGTTGCGCGAGAAATACCGCGCCGGCCAGAGTTTCTTTATTGTGCCGCGGATCGCGGACCTGCCTGAAATAGAGGAATTCTTGACTGAATATGTGCCTGAGGTCCGTTATGTCGTCGCACATGGTCAGATGACGGGTAGCGATCTCGAGGACCGTATGAGCGCGTTTTATGACGGCCAATATGATGTCTTGGTTTCGACCAGCATTATCGAGTCTGGTCTGGACATTCCGACAGCCAACACGATGATTATTCACCGTGCTGATATGTTCGGTCTGGCACAGCTCTATCAAATGCGGGGTCGGGTGGGGCGTTCAAAGCAACGGGCCTATGCTTATCTCACTTATAGTGCCAGCAAACCGCTTACCCCAGCGGCAGAGAAACGGCTCGAGATTTTACAATCCCTCGATAGCCTTGGCGCAGGCTTTACACTTGCCAGCCATGATCTCGATATGCGCGGGGCGGGTAATTTGGTTGGTGACGAGCAGTCGGGACATATTCGGGAAGTTGGCTACGAGCTATATCAATCACTACTCGAGGAGGCGGTTGCTAATCGCCAAGGTGTGCAAGTAAAAGAGAACTGGTCACCGCAGATAAATCTCGGCATTCCGGTTATGATCTCCGAAGCCTATGTCCCCGATCTTGAATTGCGCATGGCATTGTACCGTAGATTGTCGATGCTAGATCAAGACGAGCAGATTGAAGGTTTTGCCGCCGAGCTCATAGATCGATTTGGAAATCTCCCACAAGAAGTTGATAACCTTATTGAAATTGTAAAAATTAAACTTCAATCTTATCGCTTAAATATTGCCAAAATCGATGTTGGTCCGAAGGGTGTCGTCGTGACTTTCCGCAATAATGAATTTGCCGCGCCCGAGGCTTTAATTGACTTTATTGCTCGCCAATCGCACCGCGTGAAGGTCCGTCCAGATCAAACCTTATTCATGCGCGATGCGTTGGAAAAACTCGATGATCGTATTCCAGCGCTGAAAGCGCTAATGGCAGCCCTCAAGGGCCTCTTGCCCGATGGTGGGCCGATCCAAAACCAGTCTAAGAGTGAGTGACATCAGGCGTTTGCACCAGACGCTGATGCGCCTTAGCAAAAATATTCGATAAATAATCAGGGTCTTGCGCCCCCATCAACACGAATTTTCCGCCTAACAGAAAGGCGGGAACGCCCGTCACGCCAGCATCTCGCGCTTGCGCGTCTTGACTGTCGATGGTGTCAAAGTCAGCATTCGATGCCAGCGCTTCGGCCAGTTCTTGGCGATCAAAACCAATTTCAACGCCGATATCACACAACGTCTCACTATCGCCAATATCGCGTCCTTGCTCGAAATAAGCCGTAAAGAGAGCCTCGGCAATTTGATGCTGGCGTCCCATTAACCCTGCCCAGCGGGTTAGGCGATGGGCGTTGGTGGTATTGGGAGACCGCTTAATTGCAGCAAAGTCGAACTGAATGCCTGTGCCGCCCGCCGCGGCGATGATCTTTTCAACGATTTTTTGCGCTCCGCTGACACCAAATTTGGCCTCGAGATATTGCTTGCGATCCACGCCCTCAAGGGGAATCGTTGAGTCCAAACGATAGGGGCGCCAAACAACATTAATATCGAAGTCGCGTTGTGCCTTCAAAGTGACATCTAATTTACGCTTACCAATAAAGCACCAAGGACAAACAAAATCGGAGATAATGTCGATTTGCAGAGGGGAGGACGGGGTCATAAGCGCTCCATAGTGGTCTAAGAAAATAAATCGTGCCATATTCTGCACCAAGTGTGAAAGTAAAAGTCAAAGAGGCGATATCAGCAATGGGAAAATTACTCGAAGGAAAAGTGGCGCTCGTAACGGGTGCCAGTTCAGGACTTGGATATCACTTCGCGCAAGTATTGGGAAATGCTGGGGCGCGTGTCGTTATTGCGGCGCGCCGAACCGAGAAATTGTCGGAGCTGAGTGCAGTCCTAACCGCAGCGAGTGTTGATCATTTGGCATTATCCCTGGATGTAACGCAGGTGGATAAAATCGCTGAGGCTTTTGATACTTGCGAACAAGCTGGCTTCGCAGTCGATATTTTGGTCAATAATGCTGGGATCAATGTTCCCAAGGCGAGCCTCGATATGACACCTGCCGACTACGATCAAATCTTCGATACCAATACCAAGGCGGCGTTTTTTATGGCCTGCGAAGCTGCCCGGCGCATGGTCGCCCGAGGGGTTGAGGGGCGGATAATCAATATTGCATCGGTTGGCGCGCAGAATGTTTTAACCGGCCTCACGGTTTATTGTATGTCGAAATCGGCCATCGCCATGATGACCCGAAGTTTGGCGCGCGAATTCGCCCGTCAGAATATCAATATCAATGGCATCTGCCCAGGCTATATCGAAACTGAGATTAATGACTTCTGGTGGAGAACTGATGCCGGCCAAAAGCAAATCAAGTCTTGGCCAAAACGCCGCCTCGGTAATCCAGACGACTTAGATGGTGCCCTACTGTTACTGTCGGGTCCAGCCGGCAAAGGCATGACGGGAACGCTCATTACGGTTGATGATGGACAATATATCTAATGCTGATTGATAGTCACTGCCATCTCGATTTTCCGGATTTCGCCGAGGATTTTGAAGATATTTTAAGTCGGGCCAGCGCTTCGAATGTTGGTTTGATGCTCACAATTTCGACGCATTTCTCGCGCGCCGATCGGATTATTGCGCTGTCAGAAAAGAGTGAAAAGCTTTTGTGCTCGATCGGTATTCATCCCCATGAAGCGGGCAACGAGGCCGAAGTTACGGCGGCGCAGATTGTTGCTAAGACAGCGCATCCTAAAGTTGTCGGTATCGGCGAGACCGGCCTGGATTATTTTTACGAGCATAGTCCGATAGACGCTCAAAAGCGTAATTTCATGACGCATATTGAAGCCGCAAGGCAAACGCAATTGCCGCTGATCGTTCATGCGCGCGACGCTGATAAAGATACGGCAGATATTCTCGAACGTGAGATGATGCAGGGTGCGTTTCCTGGTCTTATACACTGTTTTACTGCCGGCCCCGAGTTAGCCAAACGAGCATTAGACCTTGGGTTTTATATCTCGATAAGCGGTATCGCGACCTTTAAAAATGCACATGATCTGCGCGATGTAATTGCGACCATTCCATTAGATCGTCTGTTAGTGGAGACGGACGCGCCGTATTTGGCACCCGCGCCACATCGCGGACGGCGCAATGAACCGAGCTTTGTCGCCCACACGGCGGCTTGTCTCGCGGAGATCAAGAATGTGTCGCCAGACGAAATTGCTGCGATAACGACCAAGAATTTCTTCACGCTTTTTCAAAAAGCGCAGAAACCTGTTCTCTAGGCCCGCGCTGCTATATTCAAATTGTCTTTTGTCAGGCTCGCCAGCATTTTATCGGCGACGGGCTGACGCAGTTTCTTTTTGCTGCCCGCATAAGCATGCAAGTCGAGGCTTTGTAGCGCCGCGGCACGCGCAAGCGCTGTCTCTAGGAGAGCTTCGGGCGTGCTGACCTCATCAAGATAGCCGACCGACACAGCCTCTTGCGGTCCATAAAGACGCGCGCATAACACTGCAGCGGTAAGATTATGTTCGCCCAAACAGTAGCGCGCCAGTTCGACACCAAAATCCGGCATGACCATGCCGATCGCTGTTTCGTTTAGGCCTAATTTAAAATCACCCGCGGCTCCGATCCGATGGTCCCCAGTCAGCATTAATAAACCGCCGGCTGCCATCGCATGTCCGGAAGCGGCGATAATGACGGGTTGCGGATGGGTCAGAATTTGCGCCAATAATTTTGCCCCTGTTGCGACCATTTCGCTGACGCGTTCGGGTGCAGTCTTCATCAATTTAAGGTCAAAACCAGCGCACAATACGCCGGGTCGACCGGTGAGGACGACGCTCGTCGCTTCAGTGGCCGCGCGTGTAAAATCATGCGATATGGCTTGCATCATATCAAAGCCAAAAGCATTGGCCTTGCCGTCATCCATCGTGATCGTCGCGATGCCGTCTTGAAGATCAAATCGAGTAAAATCCGTCATATGTTTCTCATCTTGAATAATAAACGCGCTCTGAGGGCGATAACACCAAGTATCGCTACCACATGGGTTAGGAAAATCAAGTTGTCGGGTTCGAAAGAGCGCCCCAAATAGCTCAGAAAAAATATAAAGGCGAGATAATGCATACCCACGAGATGCAAGCGCCGCCAGGCCATGGGCCCAATCCTTTTGATCATTTTGTCTGATGATGTTAGCGCCATCAACACAACGAACAGGTAGCCCAGCCCACCCCCAATAATCGTTACAAGGGTAACAGGCTCGCCCGACGTGACAAAAAACATAACCAAGGCAGCAAGGTGGATAATATGCAGCAACGCAAAGGATAGGCCGATATTGCGACGGTTTTTACGTAGCCAAGCGGTCCAAGGTTGCGCCAGGATCATATGCAAAGGACGCGCGGCATAAGCCAATAAAAAGAATGGGAAAGAAATGCGGGCGGTATAACGCGCCCATAATTGCCAAGCAGATAGATCGGAATTTTCGCCTATTGACCAAGACGCGATAACTGCGCTGGCAAACAGGCTCATGAAAAGCCATAGGCGTAGGCTTTCAGGCGCAAACGCCACACCAGATGAAAAAGACGAATTTTGAGACATGCTTCACCCTTATGATTTGTCGCAGTTCGGGGGCTTTGTGACCTAGCCTGATTTATGATATTACATTTAATCGAAATTTCGAGAGGAATTAATCATCATGACCTACCGCGCGCCTGTTGAAGAAATACGCTTTGCTCTTATGGAGGAGGCGGGGTTTGGACGTTTGATCGACAGTGGTGCGTATCCGGATCTCAGCGTTGATCTCGTCGATGCTATTCTGTCTGAGGCAGCGAAGCTGGCCAATGATTTTATTGCGCCAGCTAGCTGGGATGGCGATCGCAAGGGCGCGCATTTGACTGCGGACGGGGTGAAAGTGCCAGAGAGCTTCAAGCGCGCTTATGAGCATTATGTGGCTGGTGGCTGGCCGACCTTATCAGCGCCCGCCGCCTATGGCGGCCAGGGGTTGCCTTTGGCCTTGAGCAATGCCGTTACCGAAATGATGAACTGCAATATCGGCTTTCAACTATGCTCTATGTTGTCAAATGGTGGGATCGAGGCTTTAGCGGCTCACGCCTCAGAAGACCAAAAGCAAAAATATTTGGCTAAAATTATCTCTGGCGAATGGTCCGCAACAATGAACCTCACCGAGCCACAAGCAGGCTCGGATGTCGGGGCAGTTAAAACTAAGGCTCTGCCGCAAGATGATGGCAGTTACAAAATCTCTGGCACAAAAATTTACATCACTTATGGCGACCACGATATGGTTGAAAATATCATCCATCTGGTTCTAGCCCGCACACCAAATGCGCCGGATGGGAGCAGGGGGATTTCGCTGTTTTTGGTCCCGAAATTTTTCGTCAATGATGACGGTTCGCTGGGCGAAGCAAATGACCTACGCTGTATCGGTCTCGAAGAAAAATTGGGCATCCATGCTAGCCCGACATGTGTCATGTCGTATGGTGATAATGGCGGCGCCACGGGGTGGCTTATTGGCGCCGAGAACAAAGGCCTCGCGTGCATGTTCACGATGATGAACAATGCGCGTTTGCATGTTGGTCTGCAAGGTGTTGGCGTCGCCGAGACAGCGTTTCAGCGTGCATTGACCTATGCGCAAGAGCGTAAGCAAGGGCGGCACCCAAGAGCGGGCAAAGACGACAACGAGGCGGTTGCAATCATTTCACATCCCGATATTCGCCACATGCTAATGCGGATGCGGGCCCTTACTGATGCGGCGCGCGCGATTTGCTACGAAAATGGCGTTTATGCCGACCTCGCGCATCTTGGAGATCAAGAAGCGCAAGCGCGCAATGATCTGCTAACCCCCTTGTCGAAGGCGTTTAGCACCGACATTGCTAATGAGGTTGCCGCCCTTGGGGTGCAAATTCATGGCGGTATGGGGTTTGTGGAAGAAACAGGTGCGGCGCAACATGTGCGCGATGCCCGTATTTTGACAATTTATGAAGGCACCAACGGCATTCAGGCCATTGATCTTGTGGGTCGCAAGTTGCCGCTTAGTGGTGGCGAGGTTGTGCGCGGCTATATTGCCGAAATGCAAAGCACTGTTGACCGTTGCCGCGCCATTAATGAGCCAAAATATCAAGAAATGGCCGACCATCTTAGTGATGCCATTGACGCTCTCAGCGAAACCACAAGTTGGATGTTGAACACAATCAAACCCAACCAAATTGATAGTTTAGCGGGCGCTACGGCTTACTTACGGCAATTTGCCACTGCTGTCGGTGGCCACCATTTAATTGGTGGCGCGCTTGCGGTGCGCGACCAGGCGCCTTCGGCTTTCTCAGCCCGCAAGCAAGCGACAGCGCAATTTTATGCGGCGCACATCTTAACCGGGTGTCGCGCGTTGAGCGCTAGCATTATGGCCGGCAATGACATGCTCGAGGATATCGGTTTAGACGCCCTCGCGAGCTAGATCTTTGGCCGGTAATATTGCGTAGGGAAGTGTGATTTGGTCATTTCACGCAAAGCGTACTAATTCTATACTGTTATTTAGGATGACGAGTCGGGCCCATTGGGGCTGGCGATAATGCAGCGGGGGTATCTTGTGGCAATAGGATTGGGCCATGCGCTAGTGATTTTGGCCGCTGGCAAAGGCACGCGGATGAATTCAGCGCTTCCGAAAGTGATGCATGAAATAGCCGGTTTGCCGATGCTAGGGCATGTGATTCACAATGGATTGCAGGCAGGCTTCGAGAAAATTGTTCTCGTGACAGCCCCGGATCAACAATCGGTACGACAAAAAGCGGATGATATTCACCCCAATATTCGCCACGCCATTCAAGAAAAGGCGCTAGGGACGGGAGACGCGGTCGCTGCAGCTTTAGACCAGTTGCACGATGTCGATCGCACAGTGATTGTGTTTGGTGACACGCCCCTGATGCGACAAAAGGTTTTGACAGCACTGGCGGGAACCGTGTCTGACCTTCTGGTATTAGGCTTCGTCCCCGATGTTGCGGGACGCTATGGCCGCATCGTTACCAAGGAGGGCAAGCCCATCCGCATCGTCGAGGCGAAAGACGCGACCGAGGATGAACTGAATATCAGATTATGCAATGCGGGCGCCATGAGCTTTAAAACCGAGGTGCTGGCTAAACTGCTGACATTGCTGACACCCAATAATGCGCAAGGCGAATATTATCTGACCGATTTGGTAGCCTTGGGCCACCAAGCGGGTGCGCATTTAGCGCTCGCGGAAGTGCAAGCGGAAGATGTCATGGGCGTTGATACGCGCGCGGCGCTCGCGCATGCCGAGGCGGTGATGCAAGATCGGTATCGTGAACAGTTTTTGGCATTGGGCGTGACGATGGAAGATCCGCAGTCGGTGTATTTCTATCACGATACGCAGATCGCTAGCGATGTGCATCTCGAACCGCATATTCGCTTTGGCGCCAATGTGCGCGTTGAAGAAAATGTTCGCATTAACGCCTTTAGCCATATCGAAGGTGCTATTATCAGTCATGGCGCTCAAATTGGTCCCTTCGCGCGCTTGCGGCCAGGCACGATTGTTGGTGCTGGCGGCAAGATTGGTAATTTTGTCGAGACAAAAAATGCCAAACTCGCGGCTGGCGTGAAAGTAAACCATCTATCTTATATTGGTGATGCCGAGATTGGCGCGCAGGCCAATATTGGTGCAGGAACAATCACCTGTAATTATGATGGGTTCAATAAACATGTCACCCGTATCGGTGCCGGCGCCTTTATCGGTTCTAATAGCTCATTGATTGCTCCTGTAACGATCGGCGAAGGTGCTTATGTCGGGTCAGGGACGGCTATATCTGGCACAGTTGATAACGACGATCTGGCCGTGACACGCGCGCCGGTTAAAACGGTCAAGGGTTGGGCCGCCAAGTTTCGTAAAAAGAATAGCAAAGGGTAGAGTTTATGTGCGGTATTGTTGGTATTATCGGTCGGGCGGCGGTATCTGAGAGAATCGTCGATGGGTTACGGCGACTTGAGTATCGCGGTTATGACAGCGCTGGTATTGCAACTCTGGACGACGGGGCAATTCATGTGCGTCGGGCCAAGGGGAAACTAACCGAGTTACAACAAGCCCTCAGTCAAAGTCCGGTCTTGGGCAAGATTGGCATCGGCCATACGCGCTGGGCAACGCATGGCCCCGCGACCACGGAAAATGCCCATCCGCATGCTACCGACAAAGTCGCGGTTGTTCACAATGGTATTATTGAGAATTATCGCGAGCTGAAAGAAGAGTTACAAGGGCATGGAGTTGTCTTTTCTTCTGACACCGATACTGAGGTGATCGCGCATCTGCTGACGCATTTTCTAGCGCAAAATTTATCAATTGAGGACGCAACGCAAGAAACCTTGAGCCGTTTACGCGGCGCCTATGCCATCGCCGTTTTGTTTCATGATTTTCCCGATCAGATATTGGTGGCGCGCGTCGGCAGCCCTCTGGCAATCGGCTATGGCGACGGTGAAATGTATCTTGGCTCCGATGCCTTTGCGCTGGCCCCCTATACCAACCGCATTTGTTACTTAAACGAAGGCGACTGGGCGATGATTTATACAGACAGAGCCGATGTTTATGACCACACGGGACGACGCGTTGAGCGTTCGATAGAGGTAATAGACGCTGCACAAGCCATGGTCGACAAGGCTGGTTATCGCCATTATATGGCGAAAGAAATCCATGAACAGCCCGAGGTCCTATCGCGGACATTCGGGCAATATATTGATGTCGCCAGCGGACAAATTAAGCTCCCGAGTCACGCGTTAGATTTGTCCACGGTCAGTCGTGTTATGCTGATTGCATGCGGCACAGCCTATTTTGCTGCCAAGGTCGGACGTAACTGGATAGAGCGTTTTGCCCGCGTGCCCGCCAGTATTGATATTGCGTCTGAATTTCGCTATCGCGACCTACCGCTCGACAAGGATACGCTGACCGTATTCGTCTCTCAATCAGGAGAAACAGCAGACACTCTGGCAGCGATGCGGTTTTGCAAGGAAAGAGGTCTGAAGAGTGTCGGGGTTGTTAACGTTCCGCAAAGCTCGCTCGACCGTGAGGTCGATTTAACCTTACCAACATATGCCGGCCCTGAGATTGGTGTTGCCTCAACCAAAGCCTTTACCGCGCAACTTGGTACATTGGCGGCCTTCGCCATCGCAATTGGCCGCGCCAAAGGAACGCTGAGCGCTGCCGACGAGACCGAACTCACAGAAGCGCTGCTGGCGACACCGCGTCAGGCCGTGGATGTTTTGGCGCTCGAAGATCAGGTCGCCGCTATGGCGAAAAAAATCATGGACGCATCAAGCGCACTCTTCATCGGTCGTGGCACTGTCTTTCCCTTGGCCCTTGAGGGTGCGCTGAAGCTTAAGGAAATTTCCTATATTCACGCCGAAGGCTTCGCCGCGGGCGAGTTGAAACACGGCTCAATTGCTCTGGTCGATGAGCATATGCCGATCATAACCATTGCGCCTCATGACAGTTTATTTGATAAAACCATCTCCAATATGCAGGAAGTAATGGCGCGCAAGGGTGCCGTGTTTCTAATTAGCAACCAAGCTGGGGTCGAGAAGGCTGGGGAAGGTTGCCGTGCCAGTTTAAGCCTTCCTGATTGTCACCCCTTCACGGCACCGATCTTATTTGCGCTGCCATTGCAATTGCTCGCTTATCATACCGCTGTCGCCAAGGGCACA
>CBFHZM010000036.1:0-15738 GCA_965660195.1 Alphaproteobacteria bacterium | reverse complement strand
ATCAGAATCAGCAAGAAGTCATTAAACTGAACGATGAAGCTCATATTATCTGTTGCTGGATCCTGTAGACCCAATTGCCAATCTTTTGGCTGGTTGGCATATGCAGCCGCGCTCGATAGGAGCGTGACCATCCCCCCAATTAGTGCAGATCGAAACATATTTTAGTCCTCTTTCCCGCTTCTCCTTAAGCGTTTGAGCCGCAGATTAGCTATGTCGATTCAAAATACAAGAAGGGAATGGAGAAATCACTGATTTTTCTGAACTATGCGACCAAATGCCCTTTAAATTTGGTGTTTTCTGTGACTATTTTTGTGCCAAACCTATTGATCTCGATAGCCGCAGTTCGTCGCGATGAACTGACAAAATCAATGGTATTAATCGCACCGCGTGACGCGTGCGGTTTTTGCCCCTATAAGGAATTATATAAAGTCAGGCAGAACGCCCAACGGGAGAACAGGACGCATGTCGAATTACGCCGCCGAGAACATTCTCTTCGCCGAGCAAAATTTGGATCTCGAGCAAACGCACCGAATTGTAAAAGAGGCGCTTGCGAATATGGATGACGGCGAATTATTTATCGAGCACACGCTCTCCGAGTCCTTCTCTTTCGACGATAATCGGCTGAGGGCCGCCAATTTCGACATTAGTAAAGGCTTTGGGTTGCGCGCTATCGTCGGCGAATTAACCGGCTATGCGCATGCGACGGAGCTATCGACCGACGCTATTCAACGCGCTGGCGCGACGCTCGATGCCGTACGAAAAGGTCACGCGGGAACAATGATGCTGGCGCCGAGCCAGCCGTCGCGACAACTCTACATTGCCAATAACCCTCTGGATGATTTCAGCTTTGAGGAAAAACTAAAACTACTTGAAAACATTAATGAATTCGCGCGGAAAGTGGATAATCGCGTGCGCCAAGTGTCGATCGGACTGTCTGGCGAGTGGCAGGTTGTTTCCGTTGTTCGCGCCGATCAAGGGCCGGTTTTTGATATTCGCCCTCTGGTTCGGTTAGATGTGTCAGTTGTGCTTGGGGTTGGTGATCGGCAGGAAACAGGCCATTCGGGCCGCGGCGGCCGCGCCTCTTACGCGCAGTGGATGGCACCCGAAAATTGGCAATCGCAAGTTCGGGACGCAATCCGCCAAGCCGATGTCAATCTCGACTCGGTGGATGCGCCGGCTGGTGAGATGGATGTCGTCCTTGGCGCGGGTTGGCCAGGCATTCTGTTGCATGAGGCGGTCGGGCATGGGCTCGAAGGCGATTTTAACCGCAAAAAAACGTCCGCTTTCTCGAATCGCATCGGCGAACGCGTGGCGGCCAAAGGCGTCACCGTCATCGATGATGGCACAATTGAAAATCGCCGTGGCTCACTCACGATTGATGACGAAGGCACCCCCAGCAGCAAAACCGTACTTATCGAAGACGGCATTTTGCGCGGCTACATGCAAGATCGGCTGAATGCCCGGTTGATGGGTATGCAACCCACCGGCAATGGTCGGCGCGAGAGCTTTGCCTGTCAGCCTATGCCGCGTATGACTAATACTTATATGCTTGGCGGCCAGCACGATCCGCAGGAGATTATTTCCAGCGTTAAAAAAGGCATCTATGCCACGGCTTTTGGCGGTGGTCAGGTCGATATTACATCTGGGAAATTTGTTTTCTCGTGCACCGAGTCTTACGAAATCGAAAACGGCAAAATTGGTCGGCCGCTCAAAGGCGCGACGCTAATTGGTACCGGCCCCGAGACCATGCAACGCATCTCCATGATCGGCAATGATATGGCCCTTGATGAGGGGATCGGCACCTGCGGCAAAGACGGTCAAGGGGTGCCCGTAGGTGTTGGGCAACCAAGCTTACGAATTGATGGGCTCACGGTCGGCGGAACAGCCAATTAATTAAAAACTATTTTCGGCAAAAAGCTGCGCCAGATCGCCGTTCCAGACGCCGCGATAGGCTTCGACGATGCGATCCGCAGGAGTTTTGCCATCCCGCACAGTTTTCTGTAAAGTCGCTAGAAAACCGCGTTCGTCGCCGCCCGACCCATCACTTCGGGCTCGTGCGGCTAAGCCTTGCTCGGCTAGGGCGACGACATCGCGGGCAATATCGAGGACGGTGCGATCACGAAAATTTGTTTGCAATCCGGTGGCCGGAACTTGCCGTCGTAAAGCGAGGCGTTCATCTGCCGTCCAGTCGGCGACCATTTCGAGCCCTTTTTGCAATGTCGCGGGATCATAAAGCAAGCCGACCCACAAGGCTGGCAGGGCACAGAGCGACTGCCACGGACCGCTATCGGCACCGCGCATTTCGATAAATCGTTTTACTCGCGCTTCAGGGAATAGCGTTGTCAGATGATTTTCCCAATCGCGCTCTGTCGGCTTTTCGCCGGGCAAAGCTGGCAAGCGTCCATCGAGAAAATCGCGGAAGCTCTCTCCCATCACATTGATATAATTTCCATTACGAATAACGAAATACATCGGTACGTCGAGCGCATAATCGACATAGCGCTCAAAACCGAAACCGTCCTCAAAAGCGAAGGGCAACATTCCAGTGCGGTCAGGATCAGTATCGAGCCAAACAAGTGATCGCTCTGATAAATTGCCCGTAAGTTGATTGACCCTTAGCGGCGAATTCGCAAATAGAGCCGTTGCGATAGGTTGCAACGCAAGCGACAGGCGCAACTTATCCACCATGTCTTGTTCAGAAGAAAAATCGAGGTTCACTTGAACCGTACAGCTGAGATACATCATATCAAGACCGCGCTGGCCACGCGTAGGCATGTAGTCCCGCATTAATTCATAACGGCCCTTGGGCATATGCGGCGCGTCGGCAAGACCCCAACTCGGTGCAAACCCCAAACCGAGATACCCCTGCCCCAATTCTTCGGCAACAGCGCGCACCTCGCGCAAATGCGCATTTACCTCCCGACATGTGTCATGAATGGTGGCCAGAGGCGCGCCCGATAATTCTAATTGGCCACCTGGCTCGAGCGTTACCGAGCCCCCACCACTGGCGGCATCGCGGGTCAAGCCCACAAGCTTGCCTTGCTCTATAATTTCCTGCCAACCAAATCGCGTGAGGCCTCGCAACATGGCTTCAATGCCTGTGGGGCCTTCATAGCGAAGTGGTTGTTTGGTCGCCAAATCGTATCCGAACTTTTCATGCTCGGTACCAATACGCCATTGTGATGCAGGTTTGGCGCCAGATGCCATCCAATCAATGAGAGCATTTTTCGACTCGAGGACGGTCTCGCTGGCAGAAGAAGGGCCCGACATATGTTGCGCTCCGTTAACGTTCAACCCCTATAGGGCTGATTAAGATCAAACACAAGGGAACAGTTTTACTGGCCCCAGTCGCCGGTCCAAACTTGCATTAGGCTCAAAGCAGCAATCGCCGCCGTCTCAGCTCGCAGAATCCGTGGCCCCAACGATAAGCCAATGGCCTGCGGGTGCGATGCAATTAAGCTTCGTTCGTCGTCATGAAAGCCACCCTCAGGGCCGATCAAGACGATTTGCGGCGCCGCCGCTCGGCGCTCGATCGGGGTAACGCCGCCTTTTGCCGCTTCCGCCTCATCACAAAACACCAGTTGCGCCGCCGCAGGTAACTCTGACAGAAACCGATCTAGTGGTGTCAAAGAAGCAATCTCGGCGATGCCGACGCGTTCGCTCTGCTCACAAGCCTCGATCATACGCGCCTCGAGATGCTCAGGCTTGAAGCGATGCGACTGGGTGAAGCGCGTAATAAGTGGACACAGGCGCGTCACACCCAGCTCAACAGCTTTCTCGATCAAAAAGTCGGTTCGCTCACGGCGCAAAGGCGCAAAGGCCAACCACAAGTCGGGTAAGGCATCGGGCGCCCGCAAATGGCTAATGAGCCTCACGGTCACAGCTTTTTTCGATATGGTCTCGAGCACGGCCACATAAGCCCCTTCACGGGCATTGAAAACCTCAACCCGATCACCCAGCGCGGCGCGCAAAACATTTCTAATATAATGCGTTTGCGCCGACGACAGGGTAATTTCCGCATCGCGCGCCAAATCCGCTTCGACAAAAAGACGGGCGCGGCGGGCGGGAGTGCGCTCTGTTCGCATTGTTGTCCCCTTTGCCAGAAAAAATGCTATAGCGTTTGTAACGGGAAAGGGAGAGCCATGACAAGCCAGCAAGACGTCAAACCAGCAGACGCGATTGCCGATAATTGGGTCGATCGATTTTTACCAGCGGCGCTACAACCCTATGCGCGTTTGGCCCGCCTCGACCGCCCGATTGGTAGCTGGCTTTTATTTCTGCCGTGCCTATGGGGGTTGATGCTCAGCGCCCCAGATGCGCGGCTGGCGCCATCGCTTACGACCGTTCTTCTCTATGGTGTGGGCGCGCTGGTAATGCGTGGCGCGGGATGCACTTATAACGACATTGTTGACCGCAATATTGATCGGCAAGTCGCACGCACGGCCGGACGACCACTCGCCGCAGGACTTATCTCCATCCCCCAAGCCATAGCTTTTTTATTGGCACAATGTTTAATCGGTTTGCTGATCTTACTGCAGTTTAACACGCTTACCATCGAGCTAGGAGTCGCGAGCTTATTGCTGGTTGCTAGCTACCCCTTCATGAAACGCATTACCTGGTGGCCGCAATTATGGCTCGGCCTGACATTTAATTGGGGTGTGTTGATGGGCGCAGCAACGTTATTGAACGATATTCCAGCGGCGGCGATTTGGTTATATGTCGCCGGTATTTTTTGGACGCTGGGCTACGACACGATTTATGCACATCAAGATCGTGAGGACGACGCGCTGGTCGGTGTTAAATCTTCGGCACGCTGGCTTGGAGAGCGGACACGCCCAGCTGTCGCTTTTTTCTACTCAGGCATGCTGGTCAGCCTTGGCCTTGCTGGCATTAGTCATGAGATGGGGATCTTATTTTGGGTCGGTTTGGTAATCACCGCAGGGCACCTCGGCCGGCAAATTATCCTGCTAGATATCAATAATCCGGAGATATGCCTCGCCTTGTTTCGTCGCAACCGCGACACCGGCATTATTGTTGCCCTCGCCTTATTGCTTGGCTGGCAGGGCTAAAACAACTAAATTGCCTCAGCGCCCCGATTTACGAGATTCTGAGAGGATTTTGAGATAAAGTTCCACCATGGTTGAAGAAACGTCAAAAAAGCCAACACCAGCAGACTCGCTATCGGGTCTACGGATCAAGGCGCTTGATCTCGTTGATCGCATCACGCTGGACAAGTTGCGGCGGCGGTCAGACCTCATGGGTTTATATCTGATTGGTCATGCTTGGGCCGTTATTTTTGGCGCTATGGCGGTGGTTTATGCCTTTCCCAATCCGTTGACGGTCGTGCTTGCGGTCATGATCATCGGAGCGCGGCAATTGGGGCTGGCAATCTTAATGCACGATGCGGCGCATAATGCGCTGATGAACACCAGCTGGCTCAATGATCGCCTGAGCAATTGGCTTTGCGCCTATCCGATTATTGCCCATACTGGCGCCTATCGGCGGTATCACATGCAACACCATGCCCGCACGCAACAAGAAGACGACCCCGACCTCGTTTTATCGAAACCATTTCCCATCACACAGGCCAGCTTTAAACGCAAAATGATACGCGATCTTACAGGCCAAACCGCTCTACAACAGCGCATCGATCAATTCAAAACTGCGATCGGCCCATCGGACTGGCCGGTCGGCAAGCGACTGGCACTATTCCAGCATCGCTTAGGCGCATCGATGGCAGCGCAAATTGTCATTTTCGCGCTTTGCGCAGCGCTCTTTAACTGGAGCTTTTATTTTCTGTTTTGGTTGCTACCTTTCTTCACTTATCAAATGGCCATCACGCGCATTCGTAACATTGCCGAACATGCCATTGTTCCCGATAACAATGACCCGTTTCGCAATGCGCGCACGACGCACGCAAATTGGCTCGAGCGGATCTTCATTGCGCCCTATTGGGTAAATTACCATGTCGAGCATCATTTGCTATTTTACGTACCATGCTATCGGTTGCCGGCACTACATATAGCGCTTGCCGACCGCGGACTAATTGGCCGCATGGAAACAGCAACCGGCTATCTTGATATTATTCGTCGTGCAACCAGCCGAGACGATTCATCCTCACCTACTGGTGGTCAAAAGGCCAGAAGTCCTCGCCTGCGTGGTACTATGGGCGAAGGGTTTAACCAGACCTAATCAATAGCAAAACATGAAAGCTCAACATGTCAATTCAGCAAGACCTTGATCTCGCGGCGCAAGCCCTGGCCACCCTTAAAGCCAAAGGCGCCGATAGTGCCGATGTAATCATCAGTGGCTCGCAATCGCTCAGCCTATCCTGCCGTTTGGGAGAGATCGAAGATTTCGAACGTGCTGAGAGCCGTGACATTGGCTTGCGAGCGCTAATCGGACAACAGCAAGCCTTCGTCTCCGCCTCTGGTGCTGACGCATCAATGATTGAGCTACTGGCCGATCGCGCCGTTGCTATGGCGCGCACGGCGCCAGCCGATCCATTTTGCGGGCTGGCGGCTTCCGACGAGCTGGCGAAGAATATCCCAGAGCTTGATCTTCTAGATCCCTATGAACCCGCCGCCGAAGCTCTCGAAAGCCTGGCGCTGCAAACTGAAGCCACTGCGCGGGCGCATGATGGCATCACCAATTCGGAGGGTGCTGGCGCAGCGTGGGGGCGCGGGCGTACCGTGCTGGCCACCAGCACAGGGTTTGCTGGCACCTATGAAACATCTTCCTTTTCTCTGAGTTGTGCTGTTTTGGGTGGAACGGGTGATGCTATGGAGCGCGACTATGCTAGCCATTCAACCCGCCATTTTCAGGATTTGGACAGCGCTACCGATATCGGCAATCGCGCTGCGACGCGCACCCTCGAGCGGCTGAAACCACGTAAAGTCAAATCAGGCAAAGCGCCCGTGATATTCGATCAACGCGTCTCAGCCTCATTGATCGGACATTTGCTGGGCGCCATTTCGGGTTCCGCTGTTGCCCGCGGCACCTCTTTTTTGCGCAATGATATGGGGCAACAAATAATGCCCGCCGGGGTCACACTGGTTGATGACCCTCTCCGCCAAAGGGGTTTACGTTCCGCTGCCTTTGATGGTGAAGGCTTGGCCAGCAACGCCATCACGCTAATTGAAGACGGCGTCCTCAAATCTTGGTTGCTTGACACGGCCACTGCAAAACAACTCTCTCTTGCCTCCAATGCGCGAGCAGGACGCGGCATCGGCTCGCCGCCTTCACCCAGCGCCACCAATGTGCATATGGAAGCTGGAGAGCAATCCATCGCGGATATGATGCGCAACATTAAATCAGGTCTGTTGGTTACGGAATTGATCGGCATGGGCGTCAATGGCGTGACCGGCGATTACAGTCGCGGCGCGGCTGGCTTCTGGATCGAGAATGGCGAAATTGCCTATCCCGTCAGCGAAGTCACCATCGCCAGCAATTTGCGTGAGATGTTTAAAATCTTACAACCTGCCAGCAATCTCACCTTCCGCCGCGGCGTCAATGCGCCGTCGATCCTAATACCACAAATGAGCTTGGCTGGCCTGTAAGGCAGGATTAGCTTTGCTCAGCCAGCTATGCTATCTAAGGGCCAGTTAAATAGATTGAGAAGTGATGGCCGATTCGTATAGTGCACCGGACGAGAGGCAAGCGGAAATCGTCCGCCAGTATCAGGAAAGCGACGGCAAATCCAGCGCCCTGATTTCGCGGATGATGCGCAGCTATTTGCGCCCCTATATTGGGCTACTTTTAATCGGCGTTTTGACCAACATTGTTGTCGCCGCAACCTCAGGCGCCATGCCTTGGTTTATTCAACAAGCGATCGACAATGTTTTTGATACACCCGATAGCCCGCTTCTGGTTCTAATTCCGCTTGGTATTTTGATCGCCTCAGCTATTCGGGCAGTAGCAACCTATGCTTCGAATGTGATTTTGAATTTTGTTGGGCAAAGCACCACGGCCAATCTGCAAAAAGATTTATACAAAAATATTGTGCGCGGGGATTTGGCGTTTATCTCTCAGCTTCACACCGGCGCTTATATTTCTATTTTTATGACCGACACCATTCGCTTGCGCGACACGGTCAACACGACCGTAATTGGGTTGGCCCGCCACTTGATCACCGTCTTAGCCCTAACGATTGTGATGTTTTACACGAACTGGTATTTGGCGATGGTTTACACCATTGTTGTTATACCCGTCGGCTTGGTGCTGCTGCGCTCGGTCGGGCGACGAACACGCAAGGCAGCCCGACAAGGGCTCGAGGAGACAGGTGGCCTATCCACCACCGTGGCCGAGACCATGAGCGGTTTGCGGGTGATCAAGGCCTATGGCCAAGAAGATCAATTGATTGCACGGGCTGGCGAAAATATCGATCAAATCCTTCGCTTCACCATGAAGGCATTCAAAGCGCGTGCGACATCCTCCCCAATCGTAGAGACGCTTAGTGGCATCGCGGTAGCCGCCATTATCTATATCGGCGCCAAACAAAGTCAGGCTGGCCTTTTAACAACGGGTGAGTTTATGGGCTTTATTACTGCCCTTCTTATGTCTTATGGGCCCCTACGCTCGGTTGCGACGGTGCAAACCTCATTGCAAGAAGGCGTCGCAGCGGCACAACGGATCTTCCATCTCGTCGACACCCCGATCCAAATTGAGGATCGCGCCGACGCGATATCCGTGGTGCCCGAAAAAGGCATAGTCCGCTTTGATAAAGTATGTTTCCAATATCCGTCGCGCGAAGCCCTCGCCGTTCGCGATCTCGATTTCACCGTTGCCGCTGGCGAGACCATCGCGCTGGTCGGCCCCTCGGGCGCCGGCAAGTCAACCATCCTCAATTTAATTTTGCGATTTTTCGATGTTTCAGAGGGATCGATTACCATCGACGGTACAGATATTCGTGATATGACCCTGGCTTCGCTGCGCCAAGCGACGGCTCTCGTGACCCAGGATCCGTTTTTGTTTGACGATAGCATCGCCGCCAATATTGCATTTGGTAGCCATGCGGCTAGCCGCGACGCTATCATTAATGCCGCAAAACAAGCCGCCGCGCATAACTTCATCGCCGACTTGCCGGAACAATATGACACCATGGTCGGCGAGGGAGGATTGCGTCTCTCGGGCGGGCAAAAGCAACGCCTTGCGATCGCGCGAGCCATTCTAAAAGACGCACCGATCCTGTTGCTTGATGAAGCAACCAGTGCACTCGATACGGCGTCGGAAAAGTTGGTACAGGAATCGCTGACGCGCCTTATGCAAGGGCGGACGAGTTTCATCATTGCCCACCGTCTATCGACAATTTTACACGCCGATCGGATTTTTGTGATGGATGAAGGCCGCATTGTCGAGATCGGTAATCACGACAGCCTTCTCGCCGCTGGCGGCCTTTACGCCGATCTCTATCGGACACAATTCGGTGGGGAAAGCTTCTAATGTTTTGGTACCAAGCACTAATTCGGGTGCTTGAACCGCTTCTGGTTCTCTGGCTTTATTGGCGGCGGTGGCGCGGCAAGGAGCATCCCACGCGTATAAAGGAGCGGTTCGGCCATGCCGGCATACCGCGCCCTGCGGGAACGGTAATTTGGATTCATGCCGCAAGCGTCGGTGAGACTAATTCGATCTTGCCTCTGATTGAGAGTTTACGGGACGCTTATTCTGACTGGCATTTTTTAATCACCACGACGACGCAAACTTCGGCCAACCGTATCGCCCAACTGCGCGATCGAGGCGCTAACTGGCTCTCTCATCAATTCGTTCCAGTAGACCACCCGCGTTATGTTAAGCGCTTTCTCTCTCATTGGCAGCCCGCGGCAGCGCTATTTGTCGAGTCGGAATTGTGGCCGACCTTGATCGCACAGGCTCGCACGCAGACAAAATTTATGGGGCTCATTAATGCCCGTTTGTCACCTGCCAGTTTCGCCCGTTGGTCGCGCAATCGCGAACGGTTCCAAGCTATGCTGCACAAATTTGATCTCATACTGGCGCAAGACGAGGTAACCAATCAACGGCTTCAGGCACTCGGCATTCCTGGCGTCATGATGTTAGGCAATTTAAAACTTGATACGCCAGCACCGACAGTCAATCAGCAACTTCTCGAGCGCTGGGAGAATGCCATAGGCAACCGGACGACGTGGTTACTTGCCAGCTCGCATCATGATGAAGAAGCGCTTGCTATGCGGGTGCATCACCAATTAAGCGAACGTTACCCCGACCTCCTCACCCTAATTGTCCCCCGACATCCCGAACGAGCTGACGAGATCATCAAATTAGGGGCCCGCCGGCAAGCCAAATATATCCGCCTGTCCGAAACGACTTTGCCTGACAAGACCACTGAATTTGTAATCGGGGATACGATCGGGGATATGGGACTGTTTTACCGTTTGGCATCCTTATGCGTCATTGGCGGTACCTTTGTTGCACATGGCGGACAGAACCCACTTGAAGCAGCGCGGCTTAATTGTGCTGTTTTGCACGGACCTTCAGTTGAAAACTTTAGCGAGATTTTCTCTGCTTTGAATGAATCTGGAGCGGCAGCTGCGACCTCGCGCGATGCGCTTGGCCCGGCCCTATCGCATTATCTGCGCGATACAGCCGCCCGCGCAGCCATGACCGAGGCGGCGCAGCGCTATCTCGAGCAACATATCGGAACGCGCGCGCGAGTAAGCCAACAGGTGGTCACCTGTTTTGAACGCTTTGGGGTGGGCCATGACTGAACCTAATTTTTGGTGGCAAGTTGGTGGCTTCAACCTCTACAAACTGGCCAGCCAACCTCTGGCGTGGCTATACCGGTCGGCCACCTTGATCCGTCGCCTCGCGACACGCCCACACCGCGCACCGATCCCAATTGTTTGTATCGGCAACCTGACGTTGGGAGGGGCGGGTAAAACGCCAAGCGCAGATTATCTCGCGAGCGCACTTGCCAGCGCTGGATTAAAGCCTGCCATTCTCTCACGCGGCTATGGCGGCAGCATTACGACGGCCCAAAAAGTTGATCCGGCCCAGCACCACGCCCATATGGTTGGCGATGAACCCGCTATGCTGGCGCAGCGCCACGCCGTTTATGTCGGCGCCGATCGACTGGCTTCGGCCCAACTTGCTGCCGCTCACGGCTATCAGATCGGCATCAAAGATGATGGTCTACAAAACCCCAGCCTCCGCCACGACCTTAATATTCTTGTTTTGGATGGCCCGCGCGGGCTAGGCAATGGCGGTGTGTTTCCAGCTGGCCCTTTGCGCGAGCCTTGGACAAAAGCCTTACCCCGCATCGATCTTGTCATTCTAATCGGAACTGCGGCAGCTGATCTGGCGCCGTTTTTAAGCGCCTGTCGGGCAGCACAGATCCCGATCGTGCCAGCCCAGCTCTCGCCTGTCACGGCATCCCCAAAAGCAGTGCATGCTTTTTGTGGCATCGCCAATCCAGACAAATTTTACGCGACGTTGCGTAGCGCTGGCTACAGCCTCTTGTCGCAAACCAGTTTCCCTGATCACCATTTTTTAACCGAGAGCGAGGCGGCAACACTCTTGCTGAAAGCGCAAGGGGCGCCGCTCATGACGACGGAAAAGGACGCTGTGCGGCTTGTGGGACAAAGCGGCGCGCGCGCCAAGTTGGGAGAGTTAGCCGAAGTGTTGTCTGTGAAGCTAGCACCCGAAAGCGATCTAGCGGCACTTATTCTTGCGCGGCTACAAATTCCGACATTGACGGCACCACCAGCGCAGGATTGAGTTGGCGACCACGCCATTGCAGGCGCCAATCGAGATGTGCCCCAGTTGACCGACCTGTCGAGCCAACCTCGCCGATTTTTGTTCCCGCCTCTACCCGCATACCGGGCCTTACATCCACCTTGCCCATATGCATGTAAATTGAGGTGAGACCTTGCCCGTGGTCGATAAAGACAAGCCCGCCCTCAAAATACATATCCCGGTCAGCTAAGGTGACGCGGCCCGGTGCCGCCGCTACGATATCGGTTCCAGCCGGCGCCGCAATATCGACCCCATAATGGGGACGGCGGGCTTCACCATTGTAAAACCGTTGACTTCCATAGTGCCCCGTAATAATTCCCGTCAGCGGCCAGCGAAAACCCTGGGCAAACGCGATATCGGCGGTAATATCGCGACGCGCTTGCTTTTTCAAAGCAACATCGCGCTTAATCTTCTCGAGAGCCTCGGGCGGCGGCGAAACATATTTCGGCGGCAGACCGTCAATACGCTGAATGTCATAAGTTTGCGCCGTAATCGCAAGCGCGAGGGTAATGCTATCCTTGCCGCGCGAATGGGTAAAGCGAAGCGACGCCTGCTCACCATGGTCTCGATCAAAACCGATCACTGCTAGTCCCTGATCGGCGACAATCGCCTCACCATCCAATTCGAGGTTTGTGTCAGGCTGCAACTTAAGAACAACCAGCCCGCCTTGTATCATTTGGCCGTAAGCGGCGATGACAAATTGCGACGGAAAAGCATCGCTGATATCTGGTAAATGCGCCGGCCGCGCCTGCGCGACCGACAGGCTCGTAACAAGACTGAGCGCAAAAACTTTCAGCCTAGCCAAAAATCGCATGATCAGGTGCCTTGACCTTTATATCGCTGATAGGCTTGATACGAGGCCTCGGCATCACGATAAGCCTCCTGCCGATCGACACTCCAATAGCGCAAATCCTCAAGCGCAATCGCATCGCCCGATATCGCACAAATCACATGCGTACCCGGTCTGATGATCTCAAAATCACCATCTAAAAAACGAATGACAGCCTCGGCACCTGGTATTGGTTGGTTCATGACAGAAGTTTAGAACAAATCGCCCTGGTCGTCATTGCTAGATTTTGACTTCCTGACTTTTATCTCAGAGATCGTCCGCGACGGTGGCACCGTATCGCGCGCCGCAACATCAACTGCAATTTTGCTGTCACCCGCCAAATGCACGGTCAATCGATCGCCGATCTGCGCTTGTTCGGGCCGCCGTAACAATTGCCCATCTGGCATCGTCACCAGTGCAAAGCCGCGCGCCAAAATCTCTTCATGGCTGAGCAATCTTAATTGCCGCCCCAAAGCGTCGAGGCTTTGGCGAAAGCGTGCCATTGCCACGGACACGGCCCGATGCATGCGACGATCAAGCTCGGCGCTTTGCCGCAGCCAAGGTGTTGGATCGAGTAAGCGCGGCGACAGACGTGCTTTAAAGCTCGCCAGAACGGCCTGCTGATCGCGCAAATAGCGGTCAAGATTGCGCGTCAAACGCTCACCATATAGATCCAAGGTTTGATGCGCGCCCGCCAGAATATCTAGCGGTCGTGGTAAACCACGCGCCAAGCCATCAACCCGGGCACGGTTTTCGGAGATCCGCCGCGTCATCGCTTGCAACAGTCGCCGCTCCAAGGTCATTATATGCGCTTGTAAGTCAGCGCGGACTGGTACCGCCATTTCTGCCGCTGCCGTCGGCGTCGGCGCCCGCTGATCAGCGGCAAAATCAATCAGCGTCGTATCGGTTTCATGGCCAATCGCCGAGATCACCGGAATATCGGAAGCAGCCACAGCGCGGACCACATTTTCTTCATTAAAGGCCCAAAGATCTTCGACACTGCCGCCGCCGCGCGCGACAATCAAAAGATCAGGCCGCGGCAAGCCACCTGCTTGGCCTAAGGCATTAAAGCCGGCAATCGCAGCGCTGACTTCGGCTGCTGCGCCCTCGCCTTGTACGCGTACTGGCCAGACCAAGACACGACGGGGAAAGCGATCTGCCAAGCGATGCAGAATATCGCGGATCACCGCCCCAGACGGGCTGGTGACCACGCCAATCACCTCCGGCAGATAGGGTATGGGCTTTTTTGCTGCCGCATCAAATAACCCTTCGGCGGCGAGCGCTTTACGACGCGCCTCGAGAAGCGCCATCAGCGCCCCCTCGCCGGCAGGTTCCATAGATTGTACAACCAGCTGATAGCGTGACTGGCCAGGAAAAGTTGTCAAATTACCGGTGCAAATAACCTCAAGCCCTTGCTCTGGCTCAGCGCCCAATCGCGCCGCCACGGCCTTCCAGCAAACCGCCGCTAAAACCGCTTTTTCGTCCTTGAGGTCGAAATAAAGATGCCCCGAGGCTGGCCGTGCCACCCGCCCCAACTCGCCGCGCACCCGCACATAACCGAATTGATCCTCGATCTGGCGTTTCACCGCGCCAGAAATTTCACTGACCGTAAATTCTTTGAGATTACTGGTTTCGTCTTCCATCGGCTGCCAAATCTGTAGGTTTGCTTTCTTGTGTATCAAACAAAGTGGCGGGGTGGACATCGGCGCCAGAGATGTATAATCAACCCTCGATCGGCGCCGCGCCGGTTCCCAGCGACTCGGTTCGGTTAGAGGATAAGCAATGACGGTACAAAAACTCAAGCTTTTGGTTTTAGGCGCGGGCGGACGTGAGCATGCCTTGTGCTGGAAGCTCCGGCAAAGCCCCTTACTGGGTCAACTCTATTGCGCCCCGGGCAACGGTGGCACCTCCACCGTAGCGGAGAATGTCGCGCTCGACCCCGATGATGGCGCTGCTGTGTTAGCATTTTGTCAAAGCCATTCGATTGACCTTGTTGTTATTGGCCCCGAAGCGCCGTTGGTCGCTGGCGTTAGTGATATGTTGCGCGATGCAGGTTTTGATGTCTTCGGCCCTAGCGCTGCCGCCGCTCAACTTGAAGGGTCGAAAGGTTTCACGAAAGACCTCTGCACTGAGGCCAATATTCCGACCGCCGCTTATGGGCGATTTTCAGACTTATCCCAAGCGCATGACTATCTCGATACACACCCCGCCCCGATCGTCATCAAGGCCGATGGCCTCGCCGCAGGTAAAGGCGTCATCATCGCTATGACCGAGCGCGAAGCGCGCCAAGCCGTCGATGATATTTTAGGCGGCGCCTTTGGTGAAGCAGGCGCTGAGCTTGTAATCGAAGAATTTATGACCGGCGAGGAGGCGAGCTTTTTCGTGCTCACCGATGGCGTCAATGCATTACCGCTGACAACAGCACAAGATCATAAACGCGTCGGCGACGGTGATACTGGACCCAATACTGGCGGCATGGGTGCTTATTCTCCTGCCTCGGTCATGACCCCCGATCTCGTCGCGCAAACGATGCGGGAGATTATAACGCCAACGCTAACAACCATGGCCGCCCGCGGCACGCCCTATGCCGGTGTGCTTTATGCTGGTTTGATGTTAACGGAGGCGGGACCCAAATTGGTCGAATATAATGCCCGCTTTGGCGACCCCGAATGTCAGGTTTTAATGGCACGACTAGAGAGCGATCTGTTGCCCGCCTTGCTGGCGACAGCGCGCGGCGACCTAGCGCAGATCGACTTGGTCTGGCGTAACGAGATCGCTATAACGGTTGTGATGGCCAATCAGGGTTATCCTGGCAGTTATAAAAAAGGCAGTGTCATCAGCAATCTCGCCGCCGCCGAGGCAGAAGGCGCACATGTCTTCCACGCGGGCACTGCTTGTACGGACTCTATCTTTACAGCAACGGGTGGTAGGGTGCTAAACGTGACAGCGCATGGAGCAACGATTGCAGAGGCGCGCGACATCGCTTACCGTGCCGTTGATAAAATTAACTGGCCGGAAGGCTTTTGCCGTCGGGACATTGGATGGCGTGAGCTCGAACGATTAGAACAGAAGTGATGCAAACAGGCGCAAGGCCGAGCGACGGGAGGTAAGAATGTCGGATGAGGGTGCCGAAAAATTTGGCGGAACCACGCCTGTCGAAG
>CBFHZM010000035.1:0-16135 GCA_965660195.1 Alphaproteobacteria bacterium | reverse complement strand
GCGTTCCAATTCATCAAGCGCCGTCCCGACGAGCAGAGCCCCAGTGGCACCGATCGGGTGTCCCAAAGCAATGGCACCGCCATTGACGTTTATTTTTTCACGATCGATATCAAGGTCGCGAATAAACTTCTCGGTTACGACGGCGAAAGCTTCATTGACCTCGAAGAGGTCAATATCGGACAATGACATACCAGCCTTCTCGAGGACTTTGCGCGCCGCCGGCACAGGCGCGTTCAGCATCAAGGTTGGGCTGTCGCCCATATTGGCCATAGCCACAACGCGGGCGCGTGGTTTCAGGCCGTGGGCTTTGGCGTAGTCGGGAGAGGATAACAGCAAGGCGCCAGCGCCATCCACAACGCCTGAAGAATTACCAGCATGGTGGACGTGGTTAATTTTCAGGTCTGGATATACTTTGTTCACGAGCGAACGGAAGGTGGTGCCTTGCTCGTCAAGCGGGTAGTCAGCCAATTTTGCGAACGATGGCTCGAGATTGGCGAGGTCTTCGCGCTTGGTTTTTGGCCGCGGGAATTCCTCTTTGTCGAGGATAACGTTACCGTCGTCATCTTTTACGGTGACAAGCGACTTATCGAAGTGACCATTTTCAATGGCAACCTTAGCGCGTTGCTGGCTTTCAAAAGCGAGGTCATCAACCGCTTCGCGCGAAATGCCCTCAAGCGTGGCGATAGCGTCAGCACAAACCCCTTGGTGAGGTTGTGGATGCAAGTCGCGCAGGTGTAAGTTTCCATTGTCCATGAAGGGTGATCCACGGAAGCCTTCAGAGCCATAGAGCGACATCATTTCGGTGCCACCCGCAATACAAAGATCTTCCATACCCGACATAATATTTGCGGCGGCAATATTGACGGTGGTGATACCTGAGCCGCAAAACCGGTCCAACGTCATGGCGCTGGAGCGAACATCGTAGCCGGCATCGAGCGCAGCCATTCGTCCAAGGTCGCCGCCTTGTGGACCTTTTTGTGAGCTCGTGCCCCAGATAATATCGCCAACGTCAGCGGTATTAATGTTGGTGCGCTCGGCAATAGCTTTGAGCACGGTCGATCCAAGCCGTTGCGGATGCATTGAAGTAAGGGCGCCTTTGCCCGGTTTACCTATACCGCGCGGTGTGCGGCAGGCGTCAATAATCCATGCTTCTGTCATGCTATTCCTCCTCAACAGAAAGATAAAATTTTGGCAGGAGTTGAGATGCTCGGCAACGCGTTATTTCGTCCCACATCAACTTTGATTTAGTTCCTTTTTGATCCGAATCTCGTGCTGCGTCATTTTACACTTGCGGCCAAGTGCGACAAAACGTGGTTGTAAAAGCGTCAGATGAGTGCCGATCGCGGCATAAGTAGCCTAACAATTTGGTCAGGCATTTGGGTTAAAATTGCTTTTTTTAACGAAAAGCTTGCGTTTGACACTGATTTTTTAAGTTTTGCCGCTTGTATTGTGTTGGTTTTTTTTCTAGCGTTCCTTTTACTCGTCTCGCTTAAAAGTCAAGCAAGGGACGTTAACTCGAGAGAGACATTTTCTTCGAAAATCGGAGAGCATGGTCTTTGCAGTAATAATTGATGGGAATTTGATATGCGATTTACGAAATCTGCTGTCGGGCTTATGTTGATGGGCCTCGTCATTGCTTCGCTGGGAGCTCCGATTAGTGCGCTGGCGCAGTCACTGGATAATGTTGCCGATACGTCTCAAGGGGCTGTATCAGATGGGGTGAAGTCTCAAGGTAGAGTCGATAAGCTGGATGACGAAACCAGCGAAATCGTGCGCGAGTATCGCGCGGCTTTAATTCAGTTGCAGTCGTTACGCGAATATAATGCCCAGTTAGAAAAGCTGATCTCGGCGCAGAAGGCCGAAATGGTCTCCATCCGCAAGCAGATTGAAGATGTCACGAATGTGGACCGCACAATCGTGCCGCTGATGTTCCGCATGATTGATGCTCTTGAGCAGTTCATCAAACTGGACGTCCCATTCCTGATCGATCAGCGTACTGAACG
The DNA here is from genome assembly GCA_965660195.1 of Alphaproteobacteria bacterium. Lineage (GTDB taxonomy): Bacteria > Pseudomonadota > Alphaproteobacteria > RS24 > RS24 > JAYODZ01. The sequence goes on along the minus strand of CBFHZM010000035.1, from coordinate 14,132 downwards.
GCTAGCCAGCTTGCGAGAGTTGATGGATCGCTCGGATGCAAGCCCAGCCGAGAAGTATAGAAAAATTCTCGAAGCCTATGAGATTGAGAACGAGTATGGCCGTACAATTGAAGCTTATGAAGGCGAGATGGACGTTGAGGGCGAGGCCCGTACCGTATCCTTCCTGCGCATTGGCCGCGTATCTCTCATCTATCAAACGCTGGATGGTGGGGTAAGTGGAGTTTGGTCGCAAGACGAGCGCGCTTTCGTTGATCTCGACGGTGATTTCGACAGCGAGTTGAGAAGTGCGCTTCGGGTCGCGAAGCAGCAAGCTGCTCCTGATTTATTGATCATTCCGGTTGCGCGCAGCGCTCGATAAGGGGAAAGAACATGTCTATTTTGAAAAAGTTTTCACTGGCTTTGAGCGCGGTTATAGTCGCTCTTAGCTTTCAAACCCAGACGCCCCGTGCGCAAGAAGATAAAAAAGCAAACGATGACGCGGTAACGCTGCAGCAATTGCTGGATCGTGTTCGCGATGGCCGTGTTCGTGATCAAGGCTTCTACAAGCAGCGTGAGCAAGAATTCTTGCGCGATCGCAACAAGCAAAAAGCTTTACTCGACAAAACAAATGCAGAAATCAAAGCCGAAGAAGCCCGTAGCGAGCGTTTGGAAAAAACTTTCAATGAAAACGAGTTAAAACTTGCTGAGTTGGAAGGCTTGTTGAACGAACGTCTTGGTGTTTATGGCGAATTGTTTGGTATTGTTCGCCAAGTCGCCGGCGAAACCCGCGCTCAGCTTGACGAAAGCATTATCTCGGGTGAGCTTCCCGACCGGACTGCTCCGCTAGCGGCGCTGGCAAAAACCAAGGGTTTGCCCGAAATGTCGCAACTCGAAGAGCTGTGGTTTGCGCTGCAGCAGGAAATGACTGCACAAGGGCAGGTTAAATCATATGAGAGCAATATCATTAACCTCGACGGTACAGTGCGAAGCGCCAATGTAACGCGTGTTGGTCCATTCACCGCGATTAGTGACGGCGAATTCCTGCGCTATGCCGGTGAAGGTCGTTATGCCGATCTGGGGCGCCAACCACCCTCACGCTTCGGCGGTGCTGCGAGCGATATTGAGGACGCGGAAGCTGGCGAAGTTGCTGCCGCTGTTGTTGATCCGTCACGCGGTGCGATCTTGAACCTGTTTATGCAAATGCCGACCTTGGGTGAGCGTATTAATCAAGGTGGCCTAGTTGGCTATGTGATTATCATTCTCGGTCTTTTGGGCACTGTTTTGGCTGTCGAGCGAATTGTCACCCTGTCGCGGACGGCAAAATCAGTTCGTCAGCAGCTGGCGTCGGGTTCGGCAGCGGGTGATTCACCGCTGGGCCGTGTTTGGAGTGCATACGAGTCAAACAAATCAGCCGATGTTGAGACGTTGGAACTCAAACTGGATGATGCAATCTTGAAAGAGATGCCTGCGCTCGAGCGTGGTCTGCCGCTCCTAAAATTGTTGTCAGGTGTTGCTCCTTTGCTCGGTCTGTTGGGTACCGTGACAGGTATGATCCTGACCTTCCAAGCGATTACATTGTTTGGTACTGGCGATCCGAAACTGATGGCGGGCGGTATTTCGCAAGCTCTGATGACGACTGTTCTCGGTCTCGTGGTTGCCATCCCGATCCTGCTCTTGCACGCTGTTGCCGCGACGCGGTCGCGCGAAGTGGTGCAGGTGTTGGAAGAGCAAGCCGCAGGTCTGATTGCAGCCCACGCGGAGAAATCCGGGAAGCGATAGGTCTGTAAGCCATGGAATTTTCAGATATCATTTGGCTGTTCCTAAACCCTTTCGAGGCGTTCCGCGGTGTGCGGGACTTCCTCGAGTTGGGTGGGAATGTTCTAATGGCTATTATGATCGTGACCTTCGTATTGTGGGGCTTGATATATGAACGTTATATCTATCTCACACGGGGCTTTCCGGCTCTGGCGGACCATTATAAGTCATTGTGGGCGGCGCGGGGCGAACATCGTAGCTGGGCGGCGCACCAAATCCGACGCCAATACATCAGTGACGCGCGCGTCAATGCCAACCGCAACTTAACTTATATCAAGGTTCTAGTTGCGTTAGCACCATTTCTAGGCTTGTTGGGCACAGTGACGGGCATGGTTGAAGTATTCGATGTGATGGCTGTTATGGGGTCGGGCAATGCCCGAGCCATGGCGGCGGGTATCTCAAAAGCGACTCTGCCAACTATGGCGGGGATGGTTGTTGCCCTCTCGGGTTTATTTTTTACGTCGAGCTTAGAACGTCGCGCGTCGCGGGCCGTCGAAAGCGTCGAAGACCAGCTATTGCTGGCTGATTGAGCCAGGTGGAGGATAATTATGCGCAGTAGAAGAGCTAGAGCAGACGAGGATATGGGGATTGACCTCACCCCCATGCTGGACATTGTGTTCATCATGCTGATCTTCTTCATCGTGACGGCCACATTCGTGAAAGAAAGCGGCATTGACGTCACGCGCCCAGATGCGGAGACGGCGGTTAAGCAGTCGCGGGTTGGTATTTTGATTGCGATCAATGAAAATAGCGAGGTTTGGATCAATCGTCGCCAAGTCGATCTAGCTGCTGTGCGCGCCAATGTCGAGAGATTGCATGCTGAAAACCCGCAAGGTGGGGCCGTTATACAAGCGGATGAAAAGGCGCAGACAGGTGTTCTGGTTGAGATTATGGACCAAGTTCGTCTCGCCGGCGTCTCATCAATTTCGATTGCCGCTGAGGAGAAATAAGACTGATGGCCGCATCAAATACAGCACGGCAAGGCTCATCATGGGCCCTCGGTTTCATTACCACTATGGCGCTCTTTCTGGTTATGAAAGTGCTGGTCACGGGTAGTGAATATGAGATCGAGAAAGCTGCGGCGGACATCTCAATTGACTTCGTGCGCGTCGACCGCGATGAAGATGTAAATGCGAAGGATCGCTCGCCGAAGCGTCCGGCCAAGCAAGAGCCAGATGAGCCGCCACCGCCGCCAAAACTAGATCAGGTGCAGCGTCCCAATATGGATAAAGCCTCTGCCTCTGCTGATTTCGGCGATCTCGCCTTGGGGATGAACTTAAACGCTCCAGTCGATGGCGATGCGCTGGCTATTGTACGCGTGTTGCCTCAATATCCTAACCGCGCTCTATCGCGCGGTATCGAAGGCTGGGTGTTGCTCGAGTTCACCATTAACGAAGTCGGGTTGGCGATGGATCCTCTTGTTGTGGATGCGGATCCGCCGAATATATTTGATCGCGCCGCTATTAATGCTGTCCGGAAATGGAAATACCGGCCGATGATGGAAGGTGGACGGGCTGTTCCGCGTCCAGGGGTTCGTCAGTTAATCAGCTTCCAAATTGCGAAATAGATGTGAGATAGGAATATGAAACCGACACGGATAGTTTTTCTTGCTTTGGTGATAGCCGTATTCGGCTCGTCCTTGCCGCAGATCATTCCTCTTATTGACGCGACAGCGGTTGCTCAAGAGCGCCGGGAGAAGCCTAAGACGCGCAAGTCTGAAGTGCTCGGAAAGGCTGCATTTGCCAAAATCGAGGAGTCACAAACTTTACTCTCAGAAGGCAAGCATCAGCAGTCGCTAGACGTGTTGCAATCTATTCTCGACAGTAGCAAGTTTAAGCCCTACGAAAAGGCAGTCGCCATTCAGACCATGGGCTATGTTTTTGCTGATAAGGGAGATTATCCAAAAACCATGCAGATGTTTGACCGCGCGATCAATACAGGTGACTTGCCGCCGCGTGTCGTTAGTGATCTGACCTATAATCTAGCGCAGCTGAACCTAGCTGAAGATAATCCCAAAAAGGCGCTGCAGCTTCTTAATCGGTGGTTCAATGAAGTTGAGGGCGAGCCGGCAGCGGATGCATTTGCCCTGTTGGCGCAAACGCATCTGATGCTAGAAGACTTCAAAAATGCTGAAGTTGCTATTCGTAAAGCTCTCAAGCAAGTCGAAGAACCAAAGAAACAATGGGTTCGTATTCTGCTGTCCATCCTATTGCAAGGTGAGCGGTATAAAGAAGCCCGCCCGGTTCTGGAGGATGCCGTCCAGCGTTTCCCAGGCGAAAAGGCATTCTGGCAGCAAATTACCGCCGTATATTATGAGACCAATAGCGAAGATTTGGCCTTTGTTGCGCAACAAGCCATGCATATCCAAGGCATGCTGACAACCTCTAAGGAGCTTAGTCGTATGGCCCAGCTCTACCTCTATCACGGTGTGCCGATTAAGGCCGCCGACATTCTCGATAAGGGTTTAAAAGACGGCAGCATCGAAAAGACAACAAAGAATTACGAAACGCTGGCCAATGCTTATATGCATGCTCGTGAATGGCAAAAGTCGATCGCGCCACTGACCGTTGCGGCCGACAAGTCGGATGATGGAAAGTTATATTTGCAGTTAGGTCAGTCCTACTTGCAGGACGAAAAATGGAAAGAAGCTGAAACTGCTTTGGAGAAAGCTCTTAAGAAAGGTGGGCTGAAGGATACCGGGCAAACCTATCTTTTGCTTGGCATTACGCGCACAAAACTTGAGAAATGGGAGCCAGCGATGAAGTCGTTCCGCAAGGCTGGTGATTATGACGATGTTGCCAAAGATGCTTTCCGTTGGATCCGTTCAATTGAACGTAAACTGGCTGAAATTCGCCGCCGCGAAGAAGCAGAAGAGAAAAACAAAGAAGGCTAAGTCGCGACATTCGGCCTTAATTAGGTCATAATTTCGACTGAGATTAAGGCGAACTTAACCTGAATTCGTCGCAAGGACCTGTCATGCCAAATATTTTCCTGACCCTCATCGCAACTTTCGTTCTGTCGTTATCCGTCAGTGCCTGTAGCTCTCTTGACAGTAGGAAGGCAAATGTCGTTCAGCCTGGAGAGACACAACGCATGGAGCGCGTTCGCACGGGAACTCTCCTTGATATCACGGAAGTTACGATTGCTGGCGATTCGAAAATCGGCACTGCCGTTGGGGCAGTTCTCGGCGGTGTAGTTGGCAGTCAAGCCACGCGGACGCAAGGCTCGGGCACGCAAGCAGCAGGCGGTGTGGGTGGTGCCATTGCGGGTGGTGTGCTGGGCAATAAATTAGGCGGCGCATTGACGCGTAAAAATGGCGTTCAGTTGTTGATTGAATTTGAAAATAAAGACGTCATGAGCATTGTCCAAGAATTTGACCCGAACGTAAACTTTGCGATCGGACAGAAGGTTCGGATTATCGGTGATGTCAAAATGCGGGTCATTCCTGTTTCATAGTCTATCGGTATGGTAGTGTCTTACGTCTTATCTTGAAGGGTATGATATATGGCGCCGTCCAGTGATAGAAATTTGCCGGCTTGGTTGAAGCCGCCTGTGCGCGAAGCATTCGATTTTGCCGAGCCGGCCGCGGACGAGACGGGCAATGTTAAAAACTCTGACGCCGTGGAAAAGCCCGGCGTGGCAGAACCAATAGCGCCCGCAATACCGTTATCATCAGGCTCTGCAGACGATATGGTCATTCCATCGCGACCTCAGGAAGATGAAGGATTTGATCTGCGGCTTGAGGATCGTAATCCGACGCTCAGAAGCCGATTTGTTAAATGGTTAGCCAGCATCCTTCAGGTGTTTGTCATATTTATTTTGATGCTAGTTGCAAGTTTGATCGCGGGCTTTTTGTTTGGTTATCTCGGGCTCGGTTTTTAGTGAGCATCCTTCAATTCGGCTAACCAGGTTTTGGGGGTCTGGCTTGGGTCGACCAAGCGGTCGGGGTCAAAAGCTATTCCATGACAGGCTTTTTCGACCATTTGTCGACCCGCCATAAACTCGGCCGGCCGATTCACCGCTTCAACAGCGACCAGTTGTTGATCACGGAAATGGTAGCGGGCGAAACTGTCGCCTTCACCGCGCGTATAGCTCGCGGTAACGCCCTCGGACAGCCCACAAATTTGTAGCTTGATGTCATACTGGTCGGACCAAAACCACGGGATTTGATGGTAAGGCGCTGGAGTGCCGAGCATATGGGCGGCAACGGTTTTGCCTTGCTCAATGGCATTGGGGACCGACTCGAGGCGCAACCGATGCCCGATCAAATTATTGGGGTGGTTGCTGCAATCTCCAGCGGCGTATATGTCGGGGTCCGAGGTCAGGCAATTTTCATCAACGACGATGCCATTATCAACGCTAAGGCCTGCGGCTGTTGCAAGCTCGACATTGGCGACAATCCCGACGCCCATGACAACGAAATCAGCGGCAATAGACTTGCCGTTAGCTAAGTTGACCGCCTCAACATAGCCGTCACCCGCAAGCTCAGAGATTTGGCAGTCGGTCTCTATGGTGACGCCGTGGTGCTGATGTAGCTCGGTGAAGAAGTGAGACAAAAATGGGTCAGCCACGCGCGCCAGAACGCGGGGGGCGGCTTCGAGTACTGTCACGTCGAGGCCTTTTTGTCGACAGGCAGCTGCCGTCTCAAGGCCAATATAACCGCCGCCAATAATGACAAGCTTTCTATGTGGTTGCACCTCGGGAATAATTGCGGCGACATCGGCAATTGAGCGCAGGTCGTGAATACCGTTTTGCTCAATGCCTGCGAGTGGCAACTGTCGCGGCCGACTGCCTGTTGCAATCACGAGCTTGTCATAGGCAATCTGCGTCCCATCACTAATTGTGACTGTTTTGTCGGTGCGGCTGATGGCTGTGACGCTGCACTGTAGCAGGGTTTCGATATTTTGCTCGGCATAGTAGTCGGCAGGTCGGAGGTAAAGCCGCTGCTTTTCCATTTCGCCCATCATAAACTTTTTTGAGAGGGGTGGGCGCTGATAGGGTAGGTCCTGCTCGTCGCCAATCAGAGTGATATCGCCATCATAGCCACCTTGACGTAAACTCAAAATGGTTTGGATTGCCGCCTGGCCAGCCCCAATAATGACGGTTTTCATCAATATACTCCCTCAAGAACCTGTACGATTTTTACGCATATTATCAAAATAAAGCAACGCTGTACGCCTTTTACTGGGATTGTTCAGAGGTTATAACAAGGGCAGATCGTAATACGCTTTGGCGTTCGAGGGAGGTATCGGTAATGCAATTTTTGCGCGTTTGGGCAACTGTGGCCATAATGGCTCTTGCGGCTTGTGGGGAGACTGAGCAGGGGACAATCTATTCAGCTAAGAGCCTGGTAACTTTATCTGAGACGCGCGGCAATGCGGTGTATATCGTCGGTGAGCGTATTGCCGATGTCGGCACGCTCGAGGAGTTACAGATGCGCCATAGTGGCGCCATAGTCGATACGCGATTTAGTGAAAACGTTATTGTTCCGGGTTTAATCGAGCATCACGTGCATCCATTTTTGGGTGCGCTCGCGATGGGGGTTGAGGTGATTGCGATCGAAGACTGGCACCTGCCAACAGGCATTAAGCGGGGTGTCAGAAGTGCTGCAGCTTACCGCAAGGCTCTAGAAAATGCGGTCGCGGACTCAGATCCCCAACAGGAGCTATTCGTCAGCTGGGGCTATCACCACTATTTTCATGACAAGCTGACGCGCCAAGACCTCGACGCCATCAGTTCCGAAAAAGCGATCATAATTCTCCATCGGTCCTTTCATGAGTTCGTGATGAATTCGAAAGCCCTCGCGCTTCTTGGCATAACAGCGGCCGATATAGAGGCGGCCCCCGTCTCGGCGACAAAGTTTATGAGTATTGAAGAAGGGCATTTTGCGGAGCAAGGGGCCATCGCCATAACCCCCAAAGTGATGCCTCACCTCGCCAAACCGGAGCGCTTAATGGCGGGCTTAGTGAGCTTGCGGACGTATTTGCATCAGCAAGGGGTGACCTTAATTGCCAACCCAGGAGCATTTCTTGCCGATCCCGTGCAGCAGGCCAAGAACGCGGTGTTCGGAGCGGACGACAGCCCCTACCGCAGTTTATTTATTCCCAACGGCATGTTTATTGTGCAGAAATTTGGGCTCGACAATTTAATTGCCAATACCGAGGCTTTGCTGAGTACGGGGCAGGGGAAGTTGTCTTACGTGCCAAAGCAAATCAAGTTGTTTGCCGACGGCGCTATGTATTCGCAAGCCATGCAAATGCGCGATGGCTATTTGGATGGCCACAGCGGTGCATGGTTGATGCCTGAAGAAGCCTTCAAGTCGGCATTCCAGATATATTGGGATGCAGGCTATCAAATCCATGTTCACCAAAACGGTGACGCTGGTCTTGATCGGGTGCTCGATGTCTTAGCTGATAATATGGCGCGCAATCCGCGTTCCGACCACCGCACGGTCATCGTACATTTTGGTTTCTCACAAATAGATCAAGTGGAGCGGATTAAGGCGCTTGGTGCCGTTGTCAGCGCTAACCCGTATTACGTGACGGCGCTATCGGATTTATACTCGCGCAAAGGCATTGGGCGTGAACGGGCGCAGAGCATGGTGCGGCTGGGTGATGTGGTGCGACAAGGCGTGCGCGTCGCCTTGCATTCAGATATGCCAATGGCTCCAGGAGCGCCGTTGTTTTTAATGCATCAAGCGGTTAACCGGGTCAACTTTTCTGATCGTGTTGCAGGGCCCGAACAACGTTTGACGGCCGAGCAAGCGCTGCGGGGTGTAACGATCGATGCGGCCTATATGATGCAGCTTGAGGGTGAGTATGGCTCTATCGAGGCTGGAAAATGGGCGAATTTGACGATTTTGGCCGATAACCCCCTAACTGTTGAGGCTGATCAAATAAAAAACATCCAACCGATTGCAACAATGGTTGAAGGACAAATTTTTCCGATTAATACTGGGGCTAACTATTAATCCGAGGGTCGCTATGACTGAGGTAAATACGGCAACAGGGCGATGCGCGGTTTCGGATCTCGGAAGAACCTTGATCCATGAGCATGTATTGGTGGGCTTCCCCGGGTGGTTTCTCGACCGCCGACAACCGGCCTTCGATCGTCGCGAAGCGATTGCGCGAGCAACCGATGCGCTGGTTCAAGTTAAGTCGTATGGCGTCTCAACCGTTGTGGATCCGTGCCCAGCAGATTTGGGACGCGATGTCGAGATTACGGCCGAAGTAGCGAGCCGAGCCGGCATTAATTTGATTTGCGCGGCGGGCATGTATTATGAAGCTGCTGGTTTGACCTACACCTTTTCCCATATGGAAGAAGACGCCATTGCCGATATATTTCAAGCCGAAATCGAGGACGGAGTCGGCGACACTGGCATTCGACCTGGGATTATCAAAATTGCAACGGGGCATGGCAAAGTTACGCCTTACGAGCAAAAAATCATACGTGCCGCGGCGCAAGCGGCGGCACGCACAGGTGTGCCGGTCTTATCGCATACCGAAAAATGTACCTGCGGACATGACCAAATTGACATTGTTACAGCTCAAGGCGTGGCGCCCGAGCATTTTATTGTCGGTCACTCCGACGGGACCGATGATCTCGACTATCAAGTCTCGCTTGCCGAGCGCGGTGTGTTTATCGGCTTTGATCGCTTTGGCATTGAGAATATTGTCCCCGATGATGTGCGGATGACAAATTTGAAGGCCATGGTTGATCGCGGCTATCGCGATCGCGTGATGATATCACATGACTATGTCGTCTGCTGGAAAGGGGGCGTGCCGGGCGTGCCGCTCGGTGTATCCATATCTGATGTGCTGCCGAATTGGCGGATGACCCATATTTTTGAAACAATACTTCCGGAACTGTCGCGGCGTGGTATGCGTATGGAAGATATCGATCATATTCTGACTGATAATCCTCGCCGCTTCTTTAGCAACACTTGATTTTGACCTGTTAGGAGACCCGACCCATGTATGATGCGCTTTTTGAACCCTTTACCATTAATGGTCTTACACTTCCCAATCGCATCGTCATGGCGCCTATGACGCGCGGCTTTTCGCCAAATGGGGTGCCGGGCAAAAATGTTGCCGATTATTATCGGGCGCGGGCTGCAGGCGGTGTCGGTCTGATTGTCACTGAGGGCACAACGATTAACCACCCCTCGGCAAGCGATAGCCCTAATTATCCTAATTTCCATACCCCCGAAGCGCTGGCGGGATGGAAAGAGGTGGCTGCGTCAGTGCATGATGCGGGTGGTTTTATTATGCCGCAATTATGGCATATGGGCTCAATGCGCGATCCGGGCACTGGCCCCAATCCCGACGCACCGAGCGTCAGTGCCTCTGGCCTTAAGCATCCTTCTAAGCAGAACGCCGAAACCTTGAGCGTTGGAGATATTGCGAAGCTTGTTGATGCCTATGCTGATGCCGCCTATCAGGCGCGCGTATTGGGCTTTGACGGCGTGCAGGTTCACGGGGCGCATGGCTATTTGATCGATCAGTTCTTTTGGGACGGGACCAATTTACGCGATGATGTTTATGGCGGTGATCTTGTTGCCCGAACGCGCTTTGCAACAGAAATTGTCGCCGCCATTCGCAAAGCGGTTGGCAACGACTATCCAATCTTGTTCCGGTTTTCGCAATGGAAGCAGCAAGATTTCACCCACAAAATGGCCCCCACAACCGATATGCTGAAAGCCTTTATCGACGCGCTGGAGGCAGCTGGTGTCGATTGTTTCGATTGCTCGACCCGGCGCTTCCATGAGCCTGAATTTGACGGCTCGCCTCTAAATCTCGCAGGCTGGACGAAAAAGCTAGGAACCGTGCCGACTATTACCGTTGGCTCAATCGGCCTCGATTCTGAATTCGTCGCCGCTTTCCAAGGCGAAGGGTCGAATATTGCTCCGATTGACACATTGGTTGAAAAGCTTGAGGCGGGCGAATTTGATTTGGTGGGCGTTGGGCGCGCCTTGTTGGTGGATCCCACTTGGCCAACAAAAATTCGCGAGGGGCGGCTTGACGACCTTGTGCCTTATACGAAGGATGCACTGGCCAATCTGGTTATCTAACTACATGCCGCCATCGACCCGTAATAAGGCGGCGGTAGTATAGGATGAGGCATCGCTCGCTAGCATTAAAGCGGCTGTAACAATCTCGTCTGGGGTGCCCGGGCGTCCCAGTGAGACGGGTTGCCTCTCGCGATCTTCGGCGCGCCACGCTTTTGCAATATCGGTTAAGAATGGACCGGCAGATATTGTGTTTACGCGAACCGTAGGGGCCAGTTCGCGCGCCAGCGATACCGTCATCGCATTGAGCGCCGCCTTCGCACCACCATAAGGGATCACATTCGGGAGTGGCATTAAGGCGCCCGAAGATGAAATATTGATAATCGCACCGCGACCCGCCTTTTTCATGCGGTGGCCGATTTGACTGGCAAGCCGGAACGGGCCTTTGAAGTTTAGGTTGAGGACGGAGTCGAATAAGGCCTCGCTCACCTCATGGCTAGGGCAAGCGGGCGACATGCCAGCATTATTGATCAAAATATCAACGCGGGAAAAATGTTGATAGGCGGCCTCAATGACGGTGTCGCATTCATCCCATTTTCCAACATGGGCGGCAAAGGCAAAGGCGCGCCGCCCCATGGCGCGGACCTCTTCTGCGACGGCCTCGCAAGCCTCGATCTTGCGGCTAACAATCATCACGTCGGCACCGCGCTCTGCGAAGGCTTTGATCATTTGATATCCAAGCCCGCGGCTACCGCCGGTGACCAAAACGACCTTTTCTGAAAAATCAAACAAGGGATCCATAATGCTTTCTCCTCAACCCGCTATCTTGTTTTAGGGACAGTAACTGGCGCAAGCAAGTCTCTCGGTTGCAGGTTGTGCACGTCGATTTGTGTCTTGTTCAAGGCTTGCCATATGGCGCGGACATGGCCACTATCGTCTGCAAAGCAGATTTCGATATAAGGGTTTCACCATGGACAAGAGACAATCGCATTTCACAACGGATTTATCAGGGCAGGTCGCGTTGGTAACAGGCGCCACCTCCGGTTTGGGCTGGAATTTTGCGCGGGTCCTGGCCGCTTGTGGGGCACATGTGGCTGTTGCTGGTCGTCGCGCCGACCGGCTTGAAGAGCTATGCGCCGTGATTTCTGAAGATGGTGGTGTGGCCAAGGCCTATCCGCTCGACATGATGGATGCAGATGCGATTACTGATACGGTTGAGCGCATTCAAGTCGATATGGGGTTGGTACAAATTCTCGTTAATAATGCTGGTATTCCAGACGCTGCTTTGGCGACCAAGATATCTGTCGATTTGATTGATCAAGTCATTGGGGTGAATTTACGCGGTCCCTTTATTATGGCACGCGAAGTCGCAAAGCATCTAATCGCTGCCAAGGTGGCTGGGCGAATTGTTAATATCTCATCGATTGCAGCTTATAGTTATCAAGGTAATGGCGCGGCGCTCTATTCGGTGACGAAGGCGGGGATCGCGCGCATGACTGAGGCCCTCGCGGTCGAATGGGCAAAGTTTCACATCAATGTAAACGCGATTGCGCCGGGGGCTTTTGCCTCGGAGATGATGGATGGCATGTTGTCGCGTATGGGCGATATTACAAAGCGTTTCCCGCGTCAGCGCCTCGGTCAGCCGTCACAAATGGATAGCACTTTGCTGTATCTTTGCGCCCCAGCCTCCGAGGCCGTGACTGGCACAATTATCAAAATCGATGACGGCCAAAGCGATCGCTAAATTTCGCTCTCTGACTGTTTCTTTTTAAGTCAAAGTATGGCATATGCCTGCTCAAGCCGTTCATGTTTAGAGGGAACGAACAGTTGCAGAAAGCTGCACTATCAATAGTCTTATCTCTCGTGTTGAGTGTTGCCGCAGCGGCAACAAGCTACTGTCATAAGTTTGGCCAAATTGTCACGATTTGTAGCCACGATGGCCTGACAAAAATTTATATTGCCCCTGGCGGGGACGATAATATTTCGGTAGGCATGGATGATCACCCATGCTGCGTCGCTACAGCCTTAGGCTTTACAGTCGAGGTTGATGGCGGCATTGTTGGTCTTTATACGCGGCTGACAGGCATCCTGCCATATAGCTTTGCGCTTTATGCTGACCAGATTGATTTTTTACACCGTCTTATACGCGCACCTCCTGAAGTCATAACGGCGTAGTTATTTTTCTATTACTTTTTTGACTTTTTTAAGAGGTTTGCGATGACTTTAAGATTTGCCGCGCTCGCGATAGCGGTTTGCTTTTTCCCACTTCCAACTGAGGCTGGGGGATACGAAGAAAATATTGATAATATTCAGCCTGATTTAATTAAAAGTGTTTCCCGCCCTGATGCGCACGCTCCCATAACCGTGATGGGCGATCATCGGCATCACGCTGGAGAGACTATGATTTCGGTTCGACGGATGCACATGCGCATGTCGGGTAACAAGATCGGTACAAATGAGGTTCCCGATAGCCGCGTCCTGGCGACCCCAAATGGTAATGGAGGCATGTTCTCAACACTTCGGGCAGTGCCGCGTAGTATGTCTATGGACATGACCATGTTGGGCTTGATGTATGCCCCGAGCGATGCCGTTACTCTTTCTGCCATGGTCAATTTTGTAGAAAAGAAAATGACGACCACGAGTTATAGCCCGCAAGGCGTATCACTTGGAAACTTCACAACACGTAGTGAAGGGCTCGGCGACACCAGTATTGCGGCATTGATCGCACTTCCGGATGTTGCTGGAGGACAGTTACACGCTGGATTTGGAATAGGCCTGCCGACGGGTTCTATAAAGGAAACGGCGTTGATTAAGACGCCGATGAATATGTCGATCCAGGCACGCTTGCCTTACGGCATGCAATTGGGCTCGGGGACTTATGACGCCAAGCCATCTTTGACATTTGTTAAGTATTCGGGAGATCTATCCTATGGTGCGCAGCTGGGTGCAATTATCCGGCTGAATGACAATAGCCAGGGATATCACCTCGGGCATGTCCAACGAATGGATGTTTGGGGCGCGCGTCGCTTGAACGCATCTTGGAGTGTGGCGACGCATTTGAACATGACGAGCACGCAAAATATAAGCGGTTCCGACGCGCTCATCGATAAGCCTATTCAAGCCGCCCAAACCGCGTTTTATGGTGGTGAGAGAGCGACCCTTGGCCTTGGGGTGAATTGGATTGGCCAGCACGGTCTGCTTAGAGGACATCGATTGGCGGCTGAGATATCGGGGCCAATTTATGAGGACCTGAACGGGCCGCAAATGTCTCAAGAGTGGGCACTGACGCTCGGTTACCAAAATTCTTTCTAAGCGTGTTGAGAGGGCTCGT
>CBFHZM010000034.1:0-16418 GCA_965660195.1 Alphaproteobacteria bacterium | reverse complement strand
CATGCCCTTTTCATGGAAGCCGATAGTTTCGAGCTGGTCAGCTCTGAATCTGTTGCCATTGCGGCTGAATAAATCTGTCCTTTATGTTCCCTATTTTCGGGGTTTAGCTCTTAAATTCGGCTTGTGATCTTCGCAGAGTCGGGTAAAGTTCAGCCATGTTCAAGAAACTTCAAAATACTATCTTAGCTTTGCTTTTTGCGCTCCCCTTGGCTGCCTGCGGCGGCTCCGATGAGCTCATTGATTATGTTGAGCGTCCCGTTGAAGAAATCTACAACGCCGCAATGGATGAATTGCAAGATGGCAATTATATGATGGCCGCCCTGCAGTTTGATGAAGTTGAACGCCAACATCCTTACTCAAAATGGGCGCGCAAAGCCATGGTGATGGCGGCATATACATATTATGTCCAAAATCAATATGAGCAGGCGGTGTTGACGGCGCGGCGTTTTGTTTCGCTTTACCCGGGTAATTCACAGGCGCCTTACGCCTATTATATTATCGCCCAGAGCTATTACGAACAAATTTCTGACGTTCAGCGTGACCAACGCAATACAGAGTTAGCGCAACAGGCGCTGATGGAGGTTATTCGGCGATACCCAGACACAGATTACGCGCGCGATGCTGTTCTTAAGCTGGATTTGACCCGCGACCACTTGGCGGGCAAGGAAATGACCGTTGGTCGCTATTATCAAGGTCGTGGGCAATATGCGGCTGCCTTGCGGCGGTTTCGCAATGTTATTCAGCAATATCAAAGAACTACGCATACGCCCGAAGCATTGCATCGCTTGACCGAGATATATCTGACATTCGGCATTGAGAATGAGGCGCAAACCAGCGCGGCTATTCTTGGGCATAATTACCCGGACTCCGACTGGTATGCAGATAGCTATCGCTTGCTTGTTGATCGCGACTTAAAACCCCAGAAGCATGAAGACTCTTGGCTCAGTAAGGTCTGGAATACAGTTTTTTAGAGTGACGGCATGCTCCTCTCTCTGACGATCCGCGATATTGTTCTAATTGAAAATTTAAACCTGTCTTGGACGGCTGGGCTGACAACCTTGACGGGCGAAACAGGCGCCGGAAAATCGATCCTATTGGATGCACTGGGCTTAGCGACAGGCGCGCGCGGCGAGGCGGGGCTGGTACGGCAGGGCTGTAAGCAAGGGGCGGCCTCAGCAATTTTTGACTGTCAAAATCGCGCTGATATTCAGGCGCTCTTGCGAGACAATGATATTCCTGAAAATGACAGCGAGCTGGTGCTGCGACGTGTGCAAGGGGCTGACGGTAAAGGCCGCGCCTATATTAATGACACACCCGTTAGTATCGGTCTGTTGTCACGCTTTGGTCAGGCTTTGGTTGAGATCCACGGCCAGAATGAAAGCCAAACTTTGACAAATGCGGTAGTTCAGCTGGATCTGCTGGACGGATTTGCCCGAACCTTAAGCTTGCGAGATCAAACTTCGGATGCGTTCCGCGCCTGGCAAGAGGCCGCCAAGGCATTAGCCGACTATCAAGCGCATTTGGAAAAAAGCGGCGACGAAATTGAGCATCTCCAGCGGTCAGTGGACGAACTTAAGCGGTTAGCACCCAAAGCTGGTGAGGCTGAAGAGCTCGAGCGTCTCCGGCGGCTCCAGCAAAATGCCGGAAAATTGACCGGCGCACTCGAAGCTATTGTCGCTAGTTTGGATGGTGAGACAGGTGTCGAAGCGCAATTAAACAATGCTTTGCGAGCTGGTGAACGGGCCGCGGCGGTGGATGCCGAAGCACTCGGCGATGTAATGGCCAGTCTCGAGCGTGCTCGTGTCGAGGTCACAGAGGCTCTAGCGCAGGTCCAAGATGTGGCGCGACGGTTAAGCATGGATCCGGCTCAGCTCGAAGCGACCGAGGACAGACTTTTTGCCTTACGTGACATTGCGCGTAAACATCGATGCGAGATCGATGAGTTGCCCGGTTTATATACAAGTCTGTCGTCACGTTTGGCATCGCTCGACGATGATCCAGCTGTTTTAAAGCAGTATCAAAAGGCCTGCGACGAGCGGCAAGTGCAGTATCAAAAATTGGCTACCGATTTACGACAAGCCCGCACGGCAGCGGCGCTTGAGCTTGACAAGGCGGTCAATGCGGAATTGCCAGATTTAAAACTCGCGGCGGCGCGTTTTCGGACCGAAATTTCGGATGCCGCTGAACCCGGACCGCAGGGGTTGGATCGGGTTCGGTTTTTAGCGCAGACCAACCCGGGCACGCCAGAGGGGCCGATTGCTAAAATCGCCTCGGGCGGCGAGTTGGCGCGCTTCATGCTGGCATTGAAGGTGGTTCTGGCCGATGCCGATGCGCCGCGTTGTTTGATTTTTGATGAGGTTGATGCTGGCGTTGGAGGCGCTGTGGCAGAAGCGGTGGGGAGCCGCTTACGGCAATTAGCGCGTCACCATCAGGTGCTTGTCGTCACACATGCACCGCAAGTTGCGGCGCGCGGTCAAACCCATTGGCGGGTGCAAAAAAATGCCGCTGATGGCGTAAGCCTAACTTCGGTCGAGGATTTGGTTGCTGAGCATCGTCGGGAAGAAATTGCCCGCATGTTGTCGGGCGCGCAGGTTACCGACGAAGCCCGTGCCGCGGCCGATAAATTGCTCGAAGGCCAGCTATAATGGCATCGAGAGAAAAGCCGATTGCCGCGATGACCGAAGCGGAAGCGGCGGCCGAGCTCGCCGCGCTGGCCGCAGAAATAAGCCGTCACGACATTGCTTATCACAGCCACGATGCACCGTTGATTTCAGACGCGGATTACGATGCCCTACGGCAGCGCAATGAGGCTCTCGAGGCGGCGTTTCCTGATCTTGTGCGCACCGACAGTCCATCGCTGAAGGTTGGCGGGCCGATTGCCCAAGGTTTTAGAAAAGTTACCCACGCTGTACCTATGTTATCGCTCGGTAATGCCTTCAGCCTTTCTGATGTAGAGGATTTTATTGATCGTATTCGTCGGTTTTTGAACTTGGAACCCGATACGCAGATTGCTGTCACCAGCGAACCTAAAATTGACGGGCTTTCGGCAAGCTTGCGCTATGAGAGTGGGCGCTTGGTTTCAGCGGCGACGCGCGGCGATGGTCAGGTCGGCGAGGATATTACCCCGAATATTTATACGATTGGCGATATTCCCCAGACCCTTCCGGGAAGGGTTCCAGATGTTTTCGAAGTGCGCGGTGAGGTCTATATGGCGCATACCGATTTCCAGGCCCTGAACGAGCGGCAACGCCGCGATCACAAGCAGGAATTTGCTAATCCACGCAACGCGGCGGCAGGTAGCCTGCGTCAGCTTGACCCCAGTGTTACGGCACAGCGGCCTTTGCGATTTTTCGCCTATGGCTGGGGTGAGATATCGGAGATGCCTGAGGTAACGCAATCGGCCATGATTGGGCTATTTGATCGCTTGGGCTTCGTCGTGAACCCACATTTCAAGATCGTTTCGGGGGCGGCAGCTCTGTATCAAGAATGGCAAATCATCGAAGCGCAACGTGCGTCACTGGGCTATGACATTGACGGCATGGTTTACAAGGTCGACCGGCTTGATTGGCAAGCCCGCCTTGGTTTTGTTGCGCGCGCACCACGATGGGCTATTGCGCATAAATTTCCAGCTGAAAAAGCCCAGACCACCTTGCTCGATATCGATATTCAGGTCGGACGGACGGGCGCTCTGACACCCGTTGCCAAACTTGAGCCTGTTACAGTCGGCGGCGTTCGCGTGTCGAATGCGACGTTGCACAATCAAGATGAAATCCAGCGAAAAGATATCCGCATTGGTGACACAGTCATTATCCAGCGTGCCGGCGATGTGATCCCACAGGTGGTCGAGGTTGTTTTGGACAAACGCCCCGCCACGGCACGGGCGTATGATTTTCCTGATCATTGTCCTGTCTGTGGGGCGCAAGCGCCTCGCGAAATCAAGGCCGATGGGACGTTTGACGCGGTGCGTCGCTGTAGCGGGGGGTTAACCTGTCCAGCGCAATCGCGGGAACGTTTAAAGCATTTTGTGTCGCGCCCAGCGTTGGATATAGATGGCTTGGGTAGTAAGCAAATCGACGACTATTGCGCCTTGGGGCTGATTGCTTCACCGCAAGATATTTTTACCCTTGAGCGGCGCTATAAGGATCAGCCGCCAGAAATTTGGATTTATGGATCGGGAAAAAATCGCGGCCAGTTAAAGGACAGCGCGCGTAAGCTTTTTGCTGCCATTGAGGCGGCGAAAACGCCTGATCTCGACCGCTTTATTTTTGCGCTTGGGATACGGCATATCGGTGAAACCAGCGCCCGCATGATTGCCAGGCACTATGGCTCGATAGAGGCTTTACGCGAGGCGGGCCTTGCCATTGCATCGGGCAATGTGGCAGCGGCTGAAGAACTTCGCGCTATAGACGGTATTGGAGACAGCTTAGTGAGTTCGCTGGCGGAGTTCTTTGCCGAGCCGCATAATGTGTCGACCCTAAGCGAGCTAATCGATTTAGGATTTGCGCCTCAGGCTTTGACTGCGATCGCGCAGGAAAGTCCGGTGTCGGGAAAAACCGTGGTTTTTACGGGAACCTTAGAAAGAATGACCCGCGCCGAGGCAAAAGCGCGCGCTGAAATGTTGGGCGCGAAAGTAGCAGGGTCCATTTCGGCTAAGACGGATATTGTCGTTGCGGGGCCGGGTGCTGGGTCGAAACGCAAAAAGGCTGAAGAGTTAGAGGTTGAAATTCTGGATGAAGCCGGTTGGCTCGCTCTCATTGGAGATGTTTAAAGCGGCGCGCATTGTGCTTTTAGCCAAGCGCATTCGTCTGCGGAGAGATGTGGGCTGATTTCATCGTAAACGCGCGCATGATAGGCGTTCAGCCAGTTCTTTTCGGCTGGGGCAAGCTGCGACGCGTCGATCAGGGCTCGGTCAATGGGCGCCAATGTCATCACTTGAAAACAGAACATGGCACGCTCGCCGCGACTTCTGGCTGGCATCACATATTGCAAGCTTTCAATCCGAATGCCGAAGGCGTTGGCGCGATAATAGCCTGGTTCATTTGAAACGATCATGCCAGGCTCCAGCGGTACCGTGCTGCCTTTCGAGATGCGATGCGGGCCTTCGTGGACCGATAAATAACTGCCGACACCATGCCCCGTGCCGTGATCAAAATCCCAGCCTTTTTCCCATAGTGGGGCACGGGCGAGCGTATCGAGCTGGGCGCCATTGGTGCCTGCGGGAAAATGCGCCATGGCCAGAGCAATGTGACCGCGGAGGACCGTCGTGAAGCAGTCCACGGCATCAGTTGGCGGAGTATCCCCGATCAAGATGGTGCGGGTGACATCGGTGGTGCCGCCACGATATTGCCCGCCCGAGTCCAGCAAAAATAGATCGCCAGCTTGGAGATGCCGATTGCTCGTCTCGGTGACACGATAATGTACAATCGCACCATGCGGTCCGCTTCCAGCAATGGTGTCAAAGCTTATGTCGAGTAAATGTCCCGATGCTGCACGAAAGGCCTCCAGCTTTTGCACTGCGTCAATCTCGCTAATGTTTTGTTCTGGTGATGTCTGACTGATCCAGTATAAAAATTTGCACAAGGCGACACCGTCAAGCAGATGTGCCGCTTCCGCGCCTTCAATTTCAGCCTTGTTCTTGCGCGCTTTTGGCAAAGCGATTGGATCGTCTACCTCGATTATCTTACCCCCAAGAACCAAGGCAAACCAAGCAGGCGTGGTCGTTGGATCGAGCATCATAGCGTCTGCCGCCATTGACCTTAAATCAGCTTCTAAATTATCGGGCTGCACCACGGTGACGACATCTGCGATATGCGCTTTTACGGTATCGTTCAAACGGGCAGAGTCGATGTACCAGAGAATTTCACCTGACTGATGCAAAATGGCATAGGACAACGCAAACGGCGTATGCGGTACGTCTTGCCCGCGAATATTGAGCAGCCAAGCAATATTTTCAGGTTGTGCGATAATCAATCGATCGGCGCCGGCGGCTTCTAATTTGCCACGCAAGTCTCGGACTTTATCGGCGATCGAGACGCCTGCTAAGTCGGCTGGCTGCACGGATATTTCGCCTAAGGGGTGTGCGGGTCTGTTTTGCCATAGGCTATCGATGGGATTGGTCGCGAGTTCTACGAGGCTGCCACCCGCTTGGCTCACTGCCGCCTTGAAATTGCGAAAGGCACTGAGGCTATGAAGACGCGGATCAATAGCGATTTTAGCACCTGTCAGCTGCCGTTGTTTTAACCAGTCCGATGGCCTTTGCTCAGCGGAATGAACTACTTCTATGACCGAGGTGTCAACTTGACTGCCGGCCTGGAGCGTGTAGCGTCCATCGACAAAAAGCGCTGCTTCTTTCTCGAGAATTATTGCGACGCCGGCAGAGCCGCCGAACCCAGTTGCCCATTTCAGACGCTCATTGCAGGCAGGAACATATTCGCCTTGATACTCATCCTCGCGCGGAATAATAAACCCGTCGAGTTGTGCGGCGCGCAAGCTATCACGCAACTGCGCTATGTGGGCAACCGCTTGCTGAGGGTTTGAGCTGTCCGTGAAGTCTTGAAACATAAGTATCCGTGCCATTCATATTTAGAGGCATAATACTCCGCTTTGCCTAGGACAACTAGAGACGAAATGTCATAGCGGTCCAGTCGTCAATATTCTCGCGGTCGACGAGGTGCAAGCCATGGGAACGAAATGCGCCCTGAATTTTTGCGGCCTGGCGCTGTAGTAGACCCGAGACAATGACCGCCCCGTTAGGTCGAATGTAATGGGCAAATTGCGGCGCCATCTGTTTTAGCGGTGCGGCTAAAATATTGGCTGCGATAATATCAAATTGTCCGCGAGCGCGTATCAGTGGGTGATGAAAACCAATCGCGGTGACGGCCTGAATTTTATGGTTGCATCCATTAGCGCGCGCGTTGGCTTGCGTTACCCGCTGGGCTACGGGGTCGATATCGCTGGCCACCACATAGCGCGCCCGCAGTTTGGCCATAGCGATAGCGAGAATACCCGAGCCGGTGCCGACATCGAGGCAGGCCAGATTGGGGTGCTTGCCCATGGCGCGGCCGATCAGAGAGAGACAGCCTTGCGTGGTGGCATGATGGCCCGAGCCGAAGGCAGCGCCGGCCTCGAGTTCGATACCGATGCGTGCTAACGGTCTTTCGGGGCGGGCATGGGCGCCATAGACGGCAAAGGGTGGTGCTAAGACCAGCGGCAGGTTTTGTTGACTTTCGCTGACCCAGTCGCGTTCAGCGATATGTTCGCAAACAATGGCGTCCACGGCGACGGGCAAGAGCGGCGCAATATCCGGCTCGGTTTCGAAATAGGCTTCGAGGCGATCACCATATTGCGGCATGGCCTCGCGGCCGGCGATCGGCAGATCGCCATTGGACGTGATGTAGACGGCGCCGGCACCCATGGCGTCGAGGATGAGCTCAGCCTGCACTAAGTCTGTGGTTTGAAAGCTGAGGCGGAAGACCATGTTTAAGCCGGCTCGACATAGCTATCGATAACTTTTTTAACGCCCGCTTTTTCAAAACGGACGGTCAATTTATTGCCTTCGATCGCTTCGATACGGCCATAGCCGAATTTCTGATGAAAAATCCGTTTCCCGTAACTGATATGGGATGCCCCAGCCTTGGCTGTCACCATGCTGGCGCGGCTTTGCGTAGGCGAATTGCGGGCTTGGCTTTGGGCACGCTGCCAGCCCGGGCTTGTATAGCTCGAAGCATTGAAGTCGTTGGCAAAGCGACTTTGGGCGGCGGGCAGGGTCGCCGTCGCTTCGACGTCAATATGTTCTGCGGGTAGCTCGTCGACAAAGCGTGAGGGGAGGGCCGATAACCATTGCCCATGGGTGCGTCGGTTACCGGCGAAAGAGATATGGGCGTTGCGCTTAGCGCGCGTGATACCAACATAAGCAAGCCGGCGTTCTTCTTCGAGCCCCTTGGTTCCTGTTTCATCAAGACTGCGCTGATGTGGAAACAGGCCTTCCTCCCAGCCGGGCAAAAATACGGTCTCGAATTCAAGACCCTTGGCCGCGTGCAAGGTCATCAACGATACTTTATCCTCGCTTTCGGTTTGCTCTCGATCCATGACAAGCGAAATATGCTCCAAATAGGCCGACATGGATGCGAATTCCTCCATCGAGCGCACCAGCTCTTTTAAGTTTTCGAGCTTGCCAGGCGCTTCGGGCGAGCGATCGGCTTGCCACATTTCGGTATAACCGCTCTCGTCGAGCACAAGTTCAGCCAGTTCGCCGTGTGGCAAGCTATCTATCAGTCCGCGCCAGCGATCTACAGCATTTAAAAAGGCCGTCAAAGATTTGCGCGCCGCCGGCTTTAGCTCGTCGCTACCAACTGCGCTGCAAGCAGCCCTATAGAGCGAACTGTTTTGGCCGCGGGCGATTTCGTGCAATGTCCGCAAGGCGACGTCGCCGAGGCCGCGGCGCGGCTTGTTACAAATACGTTCGAACGCGAGATCGTCATCGGGCTGCGTAATTAGGCGGAAATAGGCATTGGCATCACGGATTTCGGCCCTTTCATAAAACCGAGGGCCGCCGATCACGCGATAAGGAATGGCGAGGGAAATAAAGCGATCCTCAAACTCACGCATCTGAAAGCTAGCGCGGACCAAAATTGCAATTTCGTCGAGCGGATGACCTTTGCGGTGATAGGCCTCGATATCGTCGGCGATGAGCCGCGCCTCTTCCTCGCTATCCCAGACGCTCCGAATTTGGACGGGGTCGCCCTCATTGGCTTCTGTCCATAGGGTCTTGCCAAGCCGGCTTTGATTGGCCGCAATCAGCCCCGAAGCGGCACCCAAAATATGAGAGGTTGAGCGATAATTTCGTTCGAGGCGAATAATCTCTGCACCTGGAAAATCACGCTCGAAGCGCAGAATATTATCGACTTCGGCGCCCCGCCATCCATAGATCGATTGGTCGTCATCGCCAACACAGCAAATATTATTATTTTTTTGGGCTAGAAGGCGTAGCCATACATATTGCACCACATTGGTGTCTTGGTACTCGTCTACGAGAAGAACTTTAAACCGATTTTGATAGTCTTCGAGAACATCTGGGTTTTCTTGAAACAAGCGAACGCATTCGAGCAAGAGATCGCCAAAATCAGCAGCATTAAGAATCTTCAAACGGGCTTGATAGGCTCTGTAGAGCGATTGGCCTCGTCCATCGGCAAAATAGGCAGCTTCGCTGTCGGGTACTTTGTCGGGATGCCAGCCGCGGTTCTTCCAGCGGTCGATCAGGCCAGCGAGTTGCCGAGCTGGCCAGCGCTTCTCGTCAATATTATCAGCTTGAATGAGTTGCTTCAGAAGGCGGATCTGATCGTCCATATCCAAAATGGTAAAATCATTCCGCAAGCCAATAAGCTCTGCATGGCGTCGTAGCATCCGAACGCAGAGGGAGTGAAAAGTGCCGAGCCATGGCATGCCCTCAGCAGCCTCACCTGTCATTGCGGCAATACGTTCTTTCATCTCTCGGGCAGCTTTGTTGGTAAACGTGACCGCTAAAATTTGACTGGGCCAAGCTTGGCCGCGCGCCAGCTTTACCGCTATGCGGCTGGTGAGCACTCGCGTTTTACCCGTGCCTGCTCCAGCCAACACGAGAAGAGGACCATCCTCGGCAAGAACGGCCGCCTTTTGGGCGTCATTTAGGCCGTCGCATAATTGTTCGACAAAACCACCGCGGCTCACCGCCATGGCGCGCTGCGAATTACTCAATAACTGAGGCTCTGGCGGAGCGGCGTCCTCATTGCCAAGGTCAAATGGGTCTGACATCATAAATCCCTGATTCTTGGCTGATTATAGCATTGGTCGCGAAAAAGTCCCGTTTTGCTGTCGAGGAGAGAGCCCACAATGCGATATCCGGTTACGACCGTTACGATCTTTCTGATTATTGTCATTGGCGGCTTACGACTGGTGCCATTTTTCTATGATTTTCGTCCCTTGGTTCAAGGGCTTATCGAGCAAAGTAATGCGACCCGCGTTTTCACTATTGATCAGTATGTGTTGGCCGATGTTGAACTCATTCCTGCACCGACTGTGACTCTCTATGATGCGCAATTGGCGACGCCGACGGTGCAGGGCGATGTTCATGTGAAAAGCGTTCAGATCGAATTTTCGTATTTTAACCTGCTGTTCGACCAACCCATTGCGAAAAGGGTAGAGCTTTCCGGCCTGACGCTCGATGTACCGCAAGCCATGTTGCAAGCTTTATTTGATTTAGATTTACGCCGTTTGCCGAATACGGAGTTCGGGATTCGCGACGGCGATATTACCGTCACAGCGCGGGATGGTCGCCTGCCGCTTCGCTTTGAAGATGCGGATATTGACCTGTCAATGCAGGGACCTTACGAGCCACTGAAGCTGTCTTTTGCAGCTTCGCTCGAGGGACGACATTATGCGGGCGTAATTAAGAGCCGCTTACCGCTCGATGATCAAATGCCGCTCGAAATCACCGTTACAGGCGATGAGGCGCTCGATCTCAATTTTACTGGATATTTCGATCGCCGTGCGCAAGCGGAAATAAGTGGCGAATTTAGCCTCGCAACCGATGAGGTGTTACCTGTATTGCTGCAGATGATCGGCGTTGAAATGGCTATTCCAGTACCAGCGCGCGCCGTCTTTCATGGCCTCTTTTTTGCCGATCGGCGGTCTGTGCGGGCTGATAATATTCAACTCTCGGTTTTCGGACAGCAGGCCGAGCTACGAGCAAATATTGATTTTGCGGCGCCGGAACTTGCCGATGATATATATATTCGGTTGCATGCCCCGCATTTGAATTTACGCGGTCTCAGCTATACCGGTAATCGGGCACAGTCCTCCGAGTCTCCGCTAGCGCGCCTATCGCAAGTTCTGTTCGCGCAAAGACCGACAGTTGAGACCATGGTGACAATTGATCGGCTCCATCTTCTCGATGAGACCATTGAAAACATCCATTTATCGGCGGCTATGCAGGCAGATGGTTTGACACTGCATCGGTTTGACGCGGATCTACCGTTTAAGACCCGAATTTTTTTGGCCGGCGGTTTCAATCTGTCTGCCGCATCGCCGGAATTTAAGGGCAACATCGCAGTCAATTCGGAAAGCGCCACTGATGCTCTAATTTGGGCTGGGGCGGACTTTATTAGCCCAGGAGTTACCACATTTATCGAGGACAGCGAGCTGCAACGGTTGAGCCTATCTGCGGACATCAGTTTTGACGCCAATCATTTTGGTCTCACAGATCTCCTTGGGCAGGTCGATGGCCGCGAATATGCGGTTGATGTTTTAGTTGATCGCCGGTCGCAAGATGTGGATTTATCGCTGCACGGGGCAAGTTTTGATCTTTCGCGATGGGGTGGTGTGTTGCGCGGTATTGATCCCGGTGCCGTCCGCCTAACGGCTCTGCCCTTTGAAAAATGGATGCAAAATTTGTCGGCGACGATTGGGGATGACCGAAAATTATCAGTTATTTTTGGAACACCCGATTTCAATATTGGCGCTACACGTCTCGGGCGGGTTGACGGAGCGGCTAGCTTTGCGCAGGGCCGTGTCAGAGTACACAATCTCGATATTGCACAATTTGAGGGTAGCGCCTTGAAGTTCTCGGGCGATCTAACTTTTGAGAATGAGCAGGTGCTCGGTCCTTTCCAGTTAACAGTCGACTGTGCGGCCGCTAATCTATGTGCCCGTCGGCTGGAGGGCATGCTGGCGCCACTCCCGATTAGCATTGAACAGCCTGTTACAATCGCGTCTCGCTGGCTTCTGACCGGAGCCGACGAGACGGCGCGATCGTCGATGAATATGTCGGCGGTGATATCTCTCGGTGAGGCGCAGGGAACACTGACCTTGCGTGCCGCAGATACTGATTTTGATATTTTGAAACGCGATGCGAAATTACAACTCGCCTTATCGGGACGATCCGCCGACCTCCTTTCGGCTTTTGCTTTGCGCGATTTCAGCACCATCGACCCCGATCAATTAGGCAAAATAACGCTCGATATGTCGAATACGGGGCGCGATGCGGCCGCTCTGGCGGCTGAGTTTGCCGCAGGCGAGCAACGTGCGACATTGGACGGTTTGGTCAGGGGATTGGGTCCCGAGCGTCAGTTCGAGGGTAACCTCAGTATCCGCTTTGGTGGACAATCAGCGGGTTTGCCGGGGCCAGATCTTTCCGGCACGAGCCAGCTCAGCTTGTCGACTTCGCGGGCTAGTTTTTCAGCCCTCAATGTTAATCTTGGTGCCGGAAAAATTTCTGGCGAGGGTGTCTTGAAGACAGATGCTGAGCGCTTGAGCTTAACAGCGAATTTATTGCTGCAAAATCTTGATTTGTCTCCCTATATGCCGGCGTATGCCCAGGGATGGTCGCAAGAGCCGTTGAGCTGGCCGATACTCGGGCGCGCCGATGCGGTTATTGAGTTTCGCGGCGAAAATTTTGCTCTCAGTAGTTTGGCAATTGAGGCTGTTCAAGGCCGCTTACGTTTGATTGATGGGGTTTTGGAGGCGCCAGACCTGACGGCGCAGATCTATGGTGGCAACGTCAAATTCTCGCTTAATGCTGAGGGTGGCAACCTACTTCCTTATATAGAAACGACCGGCACCTTTGATGGCGTCGATTTAGAGGCTGGCTTGGCTACTTTTTATGATCCGCCGCCTCTAACCGGAACCTTGGCCGGAAACTTTACTTTTAGGGGACGTGGTCCTTCAACCGATAATTTTTTTCAAGGTTCATCTGGTCAAGTTATAGCTGAGGGCGGCGCGGGCGAATTACCGCGTATCAACGCAGCGCAATTGATCGCTATGCTGTCGCGGACGCCCTCGGAGCCGATCTCTGATGTGGCTCAGATGATAGCGGGGCGAAGTAAAATAACGGGGTCCCGCTTCGAACTATCGTTGGCGAATGGTTTTCTCGATTTTAAGACCGTTTCACTAGATCGGGGAGCTGAGCCGGGGTTGCAAATCACTGGCGGATTGGACGTGCTGCACCCGACATTGGATCTTGACATAGGTTTGCGCAACGGCGGCGTGTCACAACTTCAACTACGTGGCGATTTACTTGCGCCTGACTTGGCCTGGGGAGGTTTGCGGTAATACGCGAGAACCAAGAGACGTAGGGCTGATGACAACCCTCCGTCGCGCGGTTGTGTATCGGCCTCGCTGACCAGATCGGAAATGCTCAGGCCTCTCTTCGCGGCTATCTCGCCGAGTGCATCCCAAAAAGCGTCTTCAAGCGAGATGCTGGTGGGGTGGCCAGCAATGGTGATAGACCGTTTGCGGATCATGGGTTAAGCGGGATTGATCATATCTTCTGGCCGCACAATGGCGTCAAACTCTTCGGCTGTCACGAAGCCTAGGCCAACAGCCTCTTCACGCAACGTCGTACCGTTCTTGTGCGCTGTCTTGGCTACTTTGGTGGCGTTGTCATAACCGATTGTCGGCGCCAGAGCGGTTACGAGCATGAGCGAGCGCTGCATCAGATTTTTAATATTATCTGTATTTGGCTCGATTCCCACAACGCAATTATCGGCAAAGCTGACGCAGGCATCGCCAATCAGACGGATGGATTGCAGCAAATTATAAGCGAGAACAGGTTTGAAGACATTCAACTCCATATGGCCTTGTGAGCCGGCGAAGCTAATCGCCGTATGGTTGCCCATGACTTGGGCGCAGACCATGGTCATGGCCTCACACTGTGTTGGGTTGACTTTGCCGGGCATGATCGAAGATCCAGGCTCATTCTCGGGCAAGCTTAATTCGCCAAGGCCAGAACGCGGCCCCGAGCCAAGCAAGCGTATGTCATTCGCGATTTTATAGAGGCTCGCCGCGATCACATTTAACATGCCGGACATTTCGACATAGGCATCGTGCGCCGCCAGAGCTTCAAATTTGTTTTCGGCAGTAACAAATTTTAACCCGGTATAAGTTGCGACCTCCTGAGCGAAGGCTTCAGCAAAACCAGGCTTAGCGTTCAGCCCCGTTCCAACGGCGGTCCCGCCTTGGGCCAAGGCGAGCAGGCGGGGAAGAGATTGTTGCACGCGTTCAATGCCGTAGCGAATTTGCGTTGCATAGCCCGAGAATTCCTGCCCCAAGGTCAAAGGTGTGGCATCTTGCAAATGGGTTCTGCCAATTTTGACGATGTCTGCCCATGCTTCGGACTTAGCAGCGAGTGCTTTTTGCAAATGCTCTAAAGCAGGGATTAAAAGATGAGTGACCTGCTCGGCCGCCGCGATATGCATCGCGGTAGGAAAGGTGTCGTTGGAAGATTGTGAGCGATTGCAGTGATCGTTGGGGTGTACGGGGATTTTGCTCCCCATAACGCCGCCGAGGATTTCGATCGCCCGGTTGGAGACGACTTCATTGGCGTTCATATTGCTCTGCGTGCCCGAGCCTGTTTGCCAGACAACGAGGGGGAAATGCTCATTCCATTTACCTTCGGCAACTTCTTGCGCTGCCTGCACAATGGCGGCGCCGAGATCTGGTTCGAGATTGTCGAGTGCCATATTGGCTTTGGCAGCGGCTAGTTTAACAATGCCGAGCGCCCGCACGAGCGGTAATGGCATGGTTTCGCCACCGATTTTAAAATTGCCTAAAGATCTCTGGGTCTGCGCGCCCCAATATTTTTCGGATGCAACCTCGAGTGGTCCAAAGCTATCGGTTTCGGTGCGGGTCTGTGACATAACGAACAACCTCCATGGAATTTATATCGGCCTCATTACCACGAGGCTCGGGTTCGTGCCAACTGGCAAAGGGGTCATTTATCGCGAAACTGGTCAATGCTCACAATATTGTCGCCGCTGTTGAGATGCTCTTCAGTCGCGGCCTCGGCGAGTGCCATTGCAGTGTCGTCGGCAGCGTCTAGGTCGTCTTCTAGCTCATCGTCGCGGCTAAAGCGAAGGCCAAACTCAGCCGACGGATCGTAGAAACTGATCATGGCCGCATAAGGGATATAGAGTTTGTGAGGCGTCTGGTTGAAACTCAGGGTCACCGCAAAACCCTCACTGTCTGCGACTAAATCTTTATATTGGTGCTGCAGGACAATTGTCATTTCTTGCGGATGGCTGGCGAGCAGGTTATCCGCGATTTGCACATTTGGTGCGCGGGTTTTGAAGGTGATGTAAAAGTGATGTTCGCCAGGTAGGCCCGTCTGCGCTATTTGAACAAGTAGATTTTGCACCATGGTGCGCATCGCGTCTTGCGTTAAGGCTTCGTAGTTAATCGTTTTATCTGTCATCAATTTAGGCCTTAAACGCTTGTACCACTCGCTTCTTTAGATATTAAGTGGGTGGCTTCTGTTGCCAGGTGCCACCCGAACCCCGCCATGGCCTGCGAAGGCTATGGACTTAAAGTGAAGTTGCGCACTGCTTAGGCAGCGAGCGATACTTCCGCGTAGTTGTCATTTGCAACTATCAAAATGGCCCGATAACGATGGTGCCATGCCGAGCGACGGTTCCCACCTTTACGCCCTCGTCGATCCTATTTCGCCCCCATAATGACTAGCCGTCGGGAAAATGGTGGAGGCGCCGGGTACCGCCCCCGGGTCCGAAAGGTTTATTGCGTAGGCCGTTTATCGCCATAGTCGGACGAGCCGACGGACCCAGTATACACCAAAGCTTGGTTTAAGTGTAGGGTGCAAAATCTGTGAGTTGTCGAAGCGTCAGCCCGATTTCTGTATGGAGTGACTCGCACGAATCTGGATAATGGCAGCATGCGTCAATATCTCGACCTGCTCAATCATGTCATGCAAAACGGTGTCGATCGGTCCGATCGCACGGGAACAGGCACGCGCAGTGTGTTTGGTTACCAAATGCGGTTTGATTTGGCCGAGGGCTTTCCGCTTTTAACGACCAAGAAATTGCATTTAAAGTCGATTATTCACGAGCTTTTATGGTTTCTCGCGGGCGATACCAATATTGGTTACTTGAAGCAAAATGGCGTGTCGATTTGGGATGCTTGGGCCGATGAAAAAGGCAATCTCGGGCCCGTCTATGGCTATCAATGGCGCAGCTGGCCTGGGCGCGATGGTGCTACTATTGATCAAATCACCGCGCTGGTGAAGCAGTTGCAAGCCAATCCGGACTCTCGGCGTCATATTGTAACGGCTTGGAACCCTGCCGATGTCGATGATATGGCGCTACCGCCATGTCATTGCTTGTTCCAGTTCTATGTCGCGCCGCAAGACGAGGGGCCCGCTAAATTATCTTGCCAGCTCTATCAGCGCTCGGCCGATATTTTTCTTGGTGTTCCATTTAATATCGCGTCTTATGCGCTTTTGACTATGATGCTGGCGCAGGTTTGCGGTTACGCGCCGGGTAGTTTCGTGCATAGTTTTGGCGACGCACATATTTATCATAATCATTTCGATCAAGTGGCGAAACAGCTGAGCCGGGAACCGAAAGCCTTGCCGCAAATGCGCATTAATCCTGCCG
>CBFHZM010000033.1:0-17426 GCA_965660195.1 Alphaproteobacteria bacterium | reverse complement strand
GATGGTTCAATTCATATTGGTGAAAATTCAGTTGTTATTGTCGACGCTCCTAACAGTTCATCTGGGTATGATATGATTTATTCCTCAGGATCAGATGGTTCTACACTCCAAATCGGTAATATAGACAGCCATAAGACCATTATAAAAGGAACCCTCCAGGTCACTGGTGACAGCTCATTTCAAGGTATAATTGACATGGGTGGCAATCGCATTACCGGTCTTGGAGCGCCATTGCAGCCAACCGATTCCGCAACTAAACCTTATACAGACACTGTTACCAATAAGCTGGCTGATGGCATTGAAGATAGTAATGCTATGGGTGCAGCACTCTCGGCTTTACCTAACTCAGCGCCAGATGCGGTTGCATATTGTGGCGGTGGTTTTGGTACATATGGCAACTCTCAGGCACTTGCCATGGGCTGTGCATCAAACCTCAACGAAAAACTCTCGCTAAATTTTGGTGCCTCGGTTCTCTCAACTGGTAGAACAAAGTTAAACAATAGAGAGCTTGATAATTATAGCTTCAAGGCTGGGCTTACTTATAAATTTGGTGCCAATTCATCTAAATCAAAAATTGCCAAGACAGCGGCTTTGGAAGCTGTCGTTTTCAAGCAACAAGCGGACCTTCAAAGTATGACTGCAAGAGAGGCCTACAAGGACCAAAAGATTGCCGAATACGAGGCAAGGATAATAAAGCTCGAGGAAGCAAAACTTGCTGATAGCGAAAGATACAATAATCGACTGGCTAAACTTGAAGAACGCCTTGAGCTACTGACTGATGCTGTAACAGAAGATAAAAATAAGTTTTCTGGATTAGTACAATGAGGTCGGGTAGCGTTTCTTGACTGCCGACGCTGTCACCGATGGTTGCATTTTAGATGAGTAATCCATGCGTCAACTCGACAGTGAAAGATGCTCTCTGGGGATCTAGAACATCGCGCAGACAGGAGACGGCGGCGGAGCAATCATCGGTTGCCAGCAAAAGCTGAATTTCGGTGGTGGATAAAGTATAATTTTTTGATACCGGTCTCACTCCTCTAAAATCTTGATTAAGCTCCATTCGCCTAAACTGCAGGCTTGCTCTGCGTTCGATAAATAGCGACACTTAGCGCAGACTATATGATGTGAGGAGACAATGACATGAGCGATATTGCTGACTACATGAACCAAGCCACCCAGAAGGCGCGCGAGATAGATGCTTTGTCGCCAAACACAAAACTGCGCCCGATTACGAAGGTCGGCATTATTGGCGCTGGCACGATGGGAGGTGGCATTGCGATGAATTTTGCGTCGGTCGGTCTCTCCGTCACGTTGGTCGAGACAACACAAGACGCGCTTGATCGTGGTCTGGGGGTTATCCGAGGGAATTATCAGCGATCGGCCGAGCGCGGGCGTTTTCCGCTAGAAGAAGTTGATGTTCGTATGAGCCGATTAACGGGTGTCTTGGACATGGCAGAGCTGGCATCGTGTGATGTCATCATTGAGGCCGTGTTTGAGGATATGGCGCTCAAGAAAGACATTTTCACTAAACTCGACGCGATCGCCAAAGCGGGTGCTATTCTGGCCACCAATACATCGGCGCTGAACATTGATGAGATTGCGGCCGTTACATCTAGGCCCGCTGATGTGATCGGCTTGCATTTTTTCTCCCCCGCAAATGTTATGAAACTGCTTGAGATCGTCCGCGCCCGTGAGACGGCAGATGATGTCGTCGCAACCTCTATGCAGCTCGCCATCACGATCGGCAAAATTGCAACGTTGGTTGGGGTGTGCCCGGGTTTTGTTGGCAACCGTATTCTGGCGGCGCGTCAGCGCGAGGCCAATGCCTTGGTTAATCGCGGCGTCTTGCCGTGGGATATTGATGCTGCCTTTAATAATTTCGGGTTCAAAATGGGTCCGTTTCAAATGTCGGATCTCGCAGGTCTCGATATTGGCTGGAAGAAAGGGGCCAAAACAGCGAACCCAATTCGCGATGCGCTGTGCGAGCTTGATCGGCGCGGGCAAAAAGTCGGCGCTGGATTTTATGACTATGACGCTGATCGGCAACGTCGGCCTTCGGCTGTGACCGAGAAAATAATTGCCGATATTACTGGCATCCCAGCTGGCCAATCGGGCCTTAGCGAAGCGGATATTCTCGCCCGTTGTCTGCACCCGATGATCAATGAGGCCGTGCTGATCTTGGAAGATAATAAAGCGCAACGCCCCAGCGATATTGATGTCATTTGGTCCTATGGCTATGGCTGGCCAGCCGATACGGGTGGACCTATGGCCTATGGTGATCTCATCGGTGCTGCCCGCGTGCTGGCAACGATGCAGGATCTGGCGACCGAGGGCGCTGACGTTAAGCTTGCGGCAACGCTTGAGGCTTTAGCACGCGACGGTGGCCGCTTTGTCGATCTTGACCTAGGCGGTCTCAAAACCTGATAACACGCTATTCTTGGGCGCTAGTTTAGGTGTGAGGCCATCCACCCGTTTCGGTGGCTTCGCGATATAACGTCTGAACACGCTTAAACGGACTAACGTAAAAAATCGAGGGCCGGGTCATAAACCTTGCTTTCGACTTCAGCTAAGCCGAGAATGGCGTGAAATATATTGTCATGTGTTATTGGCCGATCTTTTCTGTCGCGGAGTTTCGCGACGCCTATGTCTTGATATTGGCGCCCAGCCCACAGAATGATCGGGACGCGCCGCTGTTCCTCTGGCGCGACGAAATTTGGCATGCCGTGTAGGAATAACCCTCCCTCACCAAGCGATTCGCCGTGATCACTGATATACAACATCGCGGCTTCAAAGCGATCGTCATTGGTCTTTAAAAACTCAATCACTTCGTTCAGAAAATAGTCGGTATATAAAATGGCATTATCATAAGCGTTATTGATCTCTTCAATGCTGCACTCTGCCAATTCATTGGTTTGACAGGTCGGCGTAAACCTCTCGAAGTTTTCCGGGTAGCGCTTATAGTAGGCAGGACCATGATTGCCCATTTGATGCAACACAATAAAAATATCGCCAGAGGCTTGCGCGTCTACATAGTCTTGTAACCCAGCTAGCATACCAATATCACGGCACTCAACATCGCAAACTGGGTTGTTATTCGGAGTTCTAAAATCTTGATAAGTGACCCGATCAGCGACGCCCTTGGAGCTCGAGTTGTTATCGCGCCATAAAACATTGACGCCAGCATGCTTTAGAACATCGAGGAGGTTCTCGGTATTTTTCGCATTGCCGACATCGAAAGCCTTTGCCGGTGCTACCGCAAACATGCATGGCACGGAAATAGCTGTTAACGTTCCACAGCTTGTAGCATTGGTAAAACTTACAATACTTTGTTGTTGTAGCAATGGGTTGGTAATGCGCTCATACCCATTGAGTGAGAACCGATCAGCGCGCGCAGTCTCGCCGACCACAATGATGACCAATTCTCGAGATGTGTCAGTTTCGGGAATATGGGCATCCATGCCCAGACGCAGGAGCGGTTTTTCGCTTTGCAGGGACCGGATTGCATTGCGGGCTACCTTGCCGAGGCTGAAAATATAATTCCCTGGGTTCGAATAATAACGCACCGATTTATGTTCGCGGAAGAATGAAGCGCTGGTGGCGCTTTGCGAAAACAGCAAGGCCAAGCTGGTTGCCAGTGCTACAGTGATAAAAACAAGTCGCGTCGCAAGCTCGCGTAGCCAAGGCTGGTAGCGAATATTAAGACGTGCAATTCCCCATGCTGGCAGCACGCCTAAGAAAAATAGATACAAAAATAGGGTTGGCGTTATCAGATCCGCCGCTTCTTGCGGATTGGTTTCGAACACATTTTGGATCATCGAGTCGTCAATCAGAATATTAAATGCATCCATAAAATAGGCCGCCATGGACGAAACAATTATCAAGGTGATCAAAATCGGCTTGGTAGTCGGTCTGAAACATACCAAGGCCAACAAAATGGCAATAAGCGCCATAAAGGTGAAGCTGATACTAAAGAGAAATAAGAAGTTGTCCGCGTTGAGTGGATAAACATCGAGAAGCGCTTTGTAAAAAGAGATATTCCCAACAGCCATCCAGAGTGCAGCTAGGCCAATAAAAAGCCACAGGCTATAAATTCCTGATTTTTTATGCGGCATTAGCTCGCCTTTCGCGTCAACTTCAAGAATACATTTTCCAACTCGGCGCCGACGGTCGTGAGATCGCGAATGCCAATCTTGGCATTGGCAAGCTGCGCTAGTACTTGTCCCGCGTCTGTCTCGCTTGGGTTGAAGGTGATGCTGAGCTGCCCATCAGAGCGGCGCTCACATAAGGCACCTGATAATTGCGGTGCGGTAGCGATATCGCTGCTTGGCCGTATCAACAGCGTTTTGTTATCGATTTGGCTCAGAAGTGCTGGCGTATCATCGCAGGCGACAACTTGTCCGTGGTCGATAATGGCAATACGGTCGCATAGGGCTTGCGCTTCTTCGAGATAATGCGTGGTCAGCATAATCGTGACGCCG
Source organism: Alphaproteobacteria bacterium (assembly GCA_965660195.1). Lineage (GTDB taxonomy): Bacteria > Pseudomonadota > Alphaproteobacteria > RS24 > RS24 > JAYODZ01. The sequence goes on along the minus strand of CBFHZM010000033.1, from coordinate 12,948 downwards.
CGCTGATTCAGCTCCACAACGCGGTCCCATAATTGCTTGCGCAGATCAATATCGACCCCAGCTGTCGGTTCATCGAGAACCAATATTGGCGGATTGTGCACCATTGCTTTCGCGACCAAGAGCCGCCGCCGCATGCCGCCCGATAAGGTTCGGGCATAGGCATGCGCCTTATCTGCCAGACCCATGGCATCTAGAATTTCCATCGTACGGCGCTCCGATTTCGGTACGCCATAGAGACCGGCTTGCATATTCATCGCTTCAGCTGGAGTGAAAAAGGGGTCGATATTGAGCTCTTGTGGAACGACGCCGATTGAGGCGCGCGCTTGTCTGGGGTTACGATCGATATCAAACCCCCAAATCGAGACATCGCCATCCGTTTTGGTGACCAAGCCAGCCAAAATATTAATGAAAGTCGATTTGCCAGCGCCATTAGGGCCAAGCAATCCAAAAATCGACCCACGGGGAACATCGAGCGAGATTCCCTTCAGAGCTTGTTTCGGCGGCTGATTGTTGCTGGCCTGGTAGGTCTTGATGAGTTCGTGGGCGCTGATGGCACTGGGTTTGCTGTCCGACATGATCATTTCCTTTGCACCGGAGACTAGCACGCAGCCGCCACCCCGAAAAGCCTGCTATCGGCGGCTACCGCAAGAAATAAGATGTGTATGGCCCTCCACAGACGGTTTTGTTGCGCGGCGCTAACTGGCATGATGCGGGTGGGAGGCATGTTATGGCTGCTTTAGGAAAAAAAGATCATATCTATTTGGTTGATGGCTCGAGTTATATTTTTCGTGCCTATCATGCCTTGCCGCCGTTAACCCGCAAAAGCGATGGTCTGCCAGTTGGCGCGGTGTCAGGCTTTTGCAACATGCTGATGAAATTGCGCGACGACATGGAGGTCGAGGCGACGCCGACGCATTTGGCGGTTATTTTCGACCCGCCCGGAGGCTCGTTCCGCAACAATATTTATGATGCCTATAAGGTCAATCGTGGTGCACCGCCTGAGGACCTCGTGCCGCAATTTCCACTTATTCGTAAGGCGACCGAAGCCTTTGGCGTTCCAGCGCTTGAGGTTTCTGGGTTCGAAGCCGATGACCTAATTGCCAGTTACACCAAAGCGGCGCGCGCCAAGGGAGCGCAAGTGACGATCGTCTCGTCCGATAAAGACCTCATGCAGTTGATTGAAGATGGCGTTGATATGCTCGATACGATGAAAAATCGACGCATGGGCCATGATGCGGTTATCGAGAAATTTGGTGTCGGCCCCGACCGCGTCATTGATGTGCAGTCCTTGGCTGGCGATAGTGTCGATAATGTTCCGGGTGTGCCCGGCATCGGCATTAAAACGGCGGCACAATTGATTGCGGAGTATGGTGACCTTGACAGCCTGCTGGCGCGGGCGGCTGAGATCAAACAACCTAAACGGCGCGAGAGCCTGATCGAGTTTGCTGAGCAGGCGCGCGTAAGCCGCGAGTTGGTGACGCTTAAATGCGACACACCCTTGCCGGCTGATTGGGACGTGATGCGCCTCGGTGACCCAGAGCCCGAAACCCTGATCGGGTTTTTGAAAGCGATGGAATTTACCACTTTGACTAAACGCGTGGCGTCGCGGTATGCGATCGATGCCGATCAATATGCGGTGACTGACGCTTTGCGATCAATGTCAGAGCAAGCTGTGACAACAGCCCCGAAAGCTGCGGCTTCGACCACTGCGGCGCCTAGCGCCGCTCCTTACGATCCACGGCACGACTGGCCAGCAATTGCGCCCGAGACTTATGTGACAATTACGCAAGCGGACGACCTCGCAAGGTGGATCGCGCGCGCCGAAGAGCAGGGCTATGTCGCCATTGATACAGAAACCGATGGGCTCGATGCGATGCAATGTAATTTGGTCGGCGTTTCGATTGCCACGGCGCCAGGCGAGGCCGCTTATATACCGCTGGCGCATGGGAGCGGCAGTTTGGATTTGGATGGGGGCGTTGCGCAAATGCCGCTACAAACAGCGGTCGATTTATTGGCGCCGCTCTGCGCCCGCGACGATATTGTTAAAATTCTCCAAAATGCCAAATTTGATCTGTTGGTGCTGTCGCGCTATGGCGTTCGGTTTCGCGCCATTGATGACACTATGCTGATGTCCTATGCCATGGCGGCGGGACAACATGGTCACGGTATGGACGAGCTAGCGCGTCTGTGGTTGGAGCATGAGGCGATCTCGATCAAAAGCCTGCTGGGTACAGGCAAAGCGCAAAAAACATTCGACCAAGTGCCGATCGAGGACGCAACTCGCTACGCCGCTGAAGATGCTGATATCACACTCCGCTTGTGGATGAGTTTGAAGCCGCGCTTGGCTGAGCAAAGGGTTATGGCAGTCTATGAAACCAGCGAGCGTCCTTTGGTGCCAGTGATCGTCGATATGGAGGCTAATGGTGTTATGGTGGACCGTCAGCACTTGTCGCATTTATCGGGTGAGTTGGCGCAGAAAATGGCGGCAATGGAGAGCGAGATTTATGACCTCGCCGGTACCGAGTTTAATATTGCCAGTCCCAAGCAGCTCGGCGAGATTCTGTTTGAAAAATTGTCCCTGCCCGGGGGGAAGAAAACCAAAACCGGCGCTTATGCGACCGGCGCCGATATTCTTGAAGGGCTCGCTGCTGAAGGTCACGCCTTGCCTGCCGCTGTATTGCGTTGGCGAGGCATGGCCAAGTTGAAATCGACATATACCGATGCCTTGCCCACTTTTATCAACCCAACCACAGGGCGGATCCATACCTCCTATTCTTTGGCGGCAACCACGACGGGGCGCTTGTCATCCTCAGACCCGAACTTGCAAAATATCCCTATTCGTAGCGAAGAGGGGCGGCGCATCCGCGAAGCCTTTATTGCGCCCGAGGGGCATGTACTTGTCAGTGCTGATTACAGCCAGATCGAGTTACGCATTTTGGCGCATATGGCTGATATCAGCGCATTAAAAACAGCCTTCGCTGAGGAGCAGGATATTCACGCCATGACGGCGTCAGAGATTTTCAATGTACCGATGAAACAGATGACGCCGGAAATTCGGCGTCGCGCCAAGGCGATTAATTTCGGCATTATTTATGGCATTTCTGCTTTTGGGCTTGCCAATCAACTCGGAATTTCCCGCGGTGAAGCGGGCGATTATATCGCGGCCTATTTCGAACGCTTTCCGGGCATTAAAGACTATATGGAGACAACCAAAAAAGCAGCGCATGCACAAGGCTATGTCACGACCCTTTTCGGGCGCAAAGTGCATTTCAAAGACATTGATGCAAAGCAACCCGCATTGCGTGCCTTTGCCAAACGCGCCGCCATTAACGCCCCTATCCAAGGAACTGCGGCAGATATTATTCGACGGGCAATGATCCGCATGCCGGCGGCGCTCGAAGGCTTAGCCTTTCCGGCCAAGATGCTTTTGCAAGTTCACGATGAGTTGATCTTTGAAGTGCGTCAGGACAAGGCGGACGCTTTGATCGCGTCGGTCCGACGCGTCATGGAGGGGGCATGTGAGCCGCTGATTAAGCTCGCGGTACCGCTGGTGGTTGATGCACGAGCTGCAAAAAATTGGGACGAGGCTCACTGAGCCCCGTCCCTTGAATGAGCAGCCAAATTTTATTTATTCGGCAGCGGGTGCCGCGGCACGCACATCGTCACCGACATGGTTGATAAACTTTTCAAAATTCGCGACGAACATTTTTACCAGTTTTTGCGCTTGGGTATCATAGGCAGTTTTATCTTGCCAAGTGTCGCGAGGGTTGAGGATGGATTGATCAACGTTGGGAACCGAGACAGGTACTTCAAAGCCGAAATTCGGATCTTTGCGGAACTCAACATTGTTCAAGCTACCGTCGAGCGCGGCAGAGAGTAGCGCGCGGGTTTCTTTAATGGGCATGCGTTTGCCGACTCCATAGGCACCGCCGGTCCAGCCAGTGTTGACGAGCCAGCATTTAGCATCATGTTCTGCGATCAGCTCGCGCAACAGGTTGCCATATTCTGACGGGTGGCGCGGCATGAAGGGGGCGCCAAAGCAAGTTGAAAAAGTTGCTTCTGGCTCCGTCACACCTTTTTCTGTGCCGGCAACCTTGGCCGTATAGCCAGATAGGAAATGGTACATGGCTTGGCTTGGGGTCATGCGCGAGATGGGTGGCAAAACGCCAAAAGCATCCGCAGTCAGCATGATGATGGTTTTCGGATGCCCGGCACAGCCTGTTTCTGAGGCGTTCGGAATAAACGAGAGCGGATAAGCACCGCGCGAGTTTTCCGCTAGGCTATTGTCATTGAAGTCAAGCTCACGCGTTTGCTCGTCCATCACGACATTTTCCAACACGGTGCCAAAGCGCCGCGTCGTTGCGTAGATTTCCGGTTCAGCTTCAGCCGACAGGTTGATCATTTTCGCATAGCAACCGCCTTCAAAATTAAAGACGCCGTTTTCCGACCAGCCATGCTCGTCGTCCCCGATCAAGGTGCGATTGGGGTCGGCCGACAAGGTCGTTTTGCCGGTACCACTGAGACCAAAAAAGACTGCGGCATCTTCGTTTTTGCCGACATTGACGGAGCAGTGCATCGGCATGACGCGTTTTTCAGGCAATGTGTAGTTGAGCATCGAGAAAACTGATTTCTTGGTTTCGCCGGCATAGGATGTGCCCGCAATCAAAACAATCTTTTTCGCAAAGTTAACCGCAATCATCGTTTCTGTGCGGGCGCCATGGCGCTCGGAGCTGGCTTTAAAGCTCGGTAGATTGATGATGGTAAATTCGGGATTGAAGTCTTCAAGCTCGGAGGCTTTCGGCTCAATCAGGAGGTTCTGGATAAACAGCGAGTGCCAAGCTAATTCTGTCACCACGCGGGTTGGCAGGCGATGGACAGGGTCGGCACCGCCGAACAGGTCTTGGACAAACACAGTTTTGCCATCGAGATGGGCTAGCATGTCAGAATGAAGGGCATCGAACTGTTCGGTCGTCATGGATTTATTATTATCCCACCAGACAACATTTTCGGTGCTATCGTCGCGGACGATAAACTTGTCTTGCGCCGAACGGCCCGTATGCTGACCCGTTTTTACGCGGAGCGCGCCCTGGGCCGTGATCTCAGCGCCTTCATTAGCGACAGCAAACTCGTAAAGACGGGCGGGGCGCAAATTCCAGTGAGCTGCTTTAAGATTGGTGATACCTTGTCCATCAAGACCATGTTTGCTGATCTTATACCCTGACTGATCCATAAGAGTTTCCTTTCACGCCAGAACGCCATCACTTTAGAGTTTCGAAATGTGGCCGGACTATAAGCATTTCTGCTCTTCTAGGCAACTTGAACCGTCTAAAATTGCCTCATCTTCGCCATAATTATGCGGCGAGTTATCCACATTAAGAGCAGCCGCTAAAAATGCTGTTTTCGGCATGTTTTACGGGGCATCGCTTTATGCTTTGATAGGACAAAAGGGGAAGCAACATGGCGCGCGTAGCACTGGTCGATGATGAGACCTCAATTCTGACTTCTGTCAAAATCGCCCTCGAAGCTGAGGGCTTTGGCGTGGACTGCTATGCCAATGGTCAGGACGCACTCGACGGTCTGATTGCCAAGCCGGCCGATATTGGCGTGTTTGACATTAAAATGCCGCGGATGGATGGCCTAGAACTGCTCCGCCGCCTGCGCGAAAAGAACCAAATGCCGGTGATTTTTTTAACCTCTAAGGACGACGAGATAGATGAGGTTTTTGGCTTACGCATGGGCGCCGATGATTATATCACCAAGCCATTTTCCCAACGTTTGCTGATTGAGCGCATCCGCGCTGTGTTGCGCCGCGCCAAGTTACGGGCTGGAGAGGCGAGTGAGGCTGATAGTGAAGCCGAACGCATAAAAAGAGGCCGTTTATCGATCGACGCGGCTCGCCATGAAACGCTGTGGGACGGGCAACCTGTGGGCCTAACCGTAACGGAATTCTTAATTCTCGAGGCGTTGGCCAGTCGCCCAGGCTTTGTGAAGAGCCGCGACGCCCTGATGGATGCGGCCTACAGCGACCAAATCTATGTCGATGATCGGACGATCGATAGCCACATCAAACGCTTGCGCCGAAAATTTAAGCACGTTGACCCCCAATTTGACGCCATCGAGACCTTGTACGGCGTTGGTTACCGCTTCAAGGAGGGCTGATGCGCGGGTTCCTTCGGCTATTTCGTAGCCGCCTTCTTTACAGGCTTATTCTTGTTAATATTATTGGTATGCTGATCCTCGCAACCGGCATGTTGCTGGTGAGCGAAGTCCGCCAGGCCTTGGTCGAGGCACATAAACTTAACCTCATCTCGCAAGCCCGCCTCACCGCGAGCGCTCTGGGTGCTGCTGCGAGCGATGGTAAATTTCAGTTTTTGCCTGGCCCGTCTTTGCTTGGGCCTTTATTTGGCGATCGGATGATGCCCGATTGGCGGATTGCTGAGGCTGCCGAGATTATGCGCCGTCTGGCCTCTGGGACTAACAATCGGGTTCGACTTTACGCCCGCGACGGACGGTTATTGGTCGATTCGGAAGCCGTCAGTCGCGATGGCACCGTCATTTTTCGTGATTTACCGCCCCTACCCGAGGTTACGGATCACAGCTCTGTTTTGGATCGATTGGTGCATTGGTTTGATACGGTTGTGCGGCCAACAAAGGTTCCAGTTTTGAACGAAGAAATGGCTCTAAACGGTAGCCAACTGCCTGAAATCCGGGTGGCGTTGCGGGGCGCGACCTCGACGGCACACCGTATCGATGAACGCGGCCGTGATCTCTACTCTGTTACCGTGCCGGTACAGTCTTATCGCGCGATTATTGGGGCTGTTATGGTGACCAGCAAGCCCGATGAACTGAGTGAGATTATCGCTGCCGAACGCCGCAATATCATCGAATTGCTCGGGGTAGCGATTTTTGTAACGATCATCGTCTCATATTTACTGGTGCGGACAATCAGTGAACCGATAGGTCGCTTGGCGCAAGCTGCGCGGGCATTTGCCAAGCCAGCTGGCCAGTTGCCCCCACTCGAGAGTATTCCCGATTTATCGGGACGCGCAGATGAGATAGGTGGGCTCTCAGCCGATATTCGCTTGATGGTGATGCGCTTGCTCGAGCGGCTGAATGCGATTGATCAATTTGCTGCTGATGTGGCACATGAGTTAAAAAATCCACTGACCTCTCTGCACAGCGCTGTCCAAAGTCTGGCGCTTGCTAAAACGGCAGCTGATAAGCGCAATCTGATGAGCATTATCGAACAAGATGTGGCCCGCCTAAATCGGCTGATCAGCGACATTTCTGCCGCCTCGCGGCTTGACGCGGCGCTGGCACGCGATGAGGTGGAAGTTTTTAATTTATCGGATCTGCTGACTGGTATCGTAGAGGCGCGGGCTACAACCTTGGCGCAGCATCACGATATTAAAATGATCCTAAAGTGCGATGGGCAGTATCGTATTCGCGGACAAAAGCCCCAAATTTCGCAAGTCATAGATAACCTTCTGGTCAATGCCGTTTCATTTTCGCCAGTTGGCGGCCAGGTTACGATTACCTTGCGACCTGCGCCCGATACGGCTGGGCAGCTCGAATTAAATATCGTTGACGAGGGTCCAGGTCTTGCGGATGGCACCGAAGAGCGCATTTTTGAGCGATTTTATTCCGATCGACAAAAGGCCTTCCGAGAGGTTTCGAGCAGCGGTCATTCGGGACTGGGTCTCAGCATTTCGCGGCAAATTGCCCGTGTTCACGGGGGCGACTTGCAAGCTTTCAACCGCCCCGACGGGGGCGGGGCGTTTTTCCGGCTCACCTTGCCGCGCGGAGACGCCTAATGCGCGTGGCGGCCAGTTGTGTCGCTTGGCGTGGGCAGGCGGCCTTGTTGCGTGGGCCGAGCGGAAGCGGTAAATCGGACCTCTGTTGGCGCGCCATTTTGCACAGTGGGGCCGATCTTGTCGCCGATGATGGCGTTACGATAGAGCGTCAGGGCGACAAAATTATAGCTCAGCCGTTACTACCGGGCTTGATTGAATTGCGCGGCGTTGGTGTTATTCAAATCGATCACGTGGCGTCTGCTGAAGTGAGGCTAATCGTCGATTTGCAAGTCGATATGCCGCGCATGGCCGAACCTCTTTATGATCAGTTGTTGGGCGTAAAACTACCGCGTATGCAGCTTGATGCCTTGCAGGCGATGGCTCCGTATCGGCTGCAAATAGCGCTGCAAACAATTGGACGGGACGGCTTTATGGCCGACGGGGTTTATACCTGGCAACGCCGCTAGATTAGGGGATTGCGTCGCGCCGCGGCGCGCGGCAATCTCGAATAAAGGAGAAAAAAATGATTGGTATGGTTTTGGTAACGCATGGGCGGTTGGCTGAAGAATTTCGCGCCGCACTCGAGCATGTGGTTGGCGCGCAAGAGCAAGTAGAGACGATTTGCATCGGCGCCGATGACGATATGGAAAAGCGTCGTGCTGATATTGTGACGGCGATCCGCGCTGTTGACTCTGGCTCTGGTGTTGTTCTTTTGACCGATATGTTCGGCGGCACGCCGTCTAATTTGGCTATATCCTTGCTGGAAAAGGATAAGGTCGAAGTGGTTGCGGGTATTAACTTGCCCATGCTGATCCGGCTTGCGACCGAGCGCAAAAAGGCGCCATTGGCGCAGGCCATTGCATCGGCTCAAGAAGCGGCGCGTAAGTATATTTCAATCGCAAGCCAGGTTTTGGCGGGCGATAGCGACTGATCATGCCGCAACGTCAATTTCGTATTGTTAATCCGCGCGGTCTGCATGCTCGCGCTTCGGCTAAATTTGTAAACCTGTCCGATACTTTTATGGCTGATATATATGTCGAAAAAGACGGTGAGCGCGTTGGCGCGACCTCGATTATGGGGTTAATGATGCTGGCTGCCGGGATCGGAAGTGAAATTACTGTTTCGGCCGAAGGTGATCAGGCCGAGCTGGCACTTGATGCTCTTGAAAAACTCGTCGCCGATGGCTTCGGTGAATTAGACGATTAAAGGGGATGGGGTTCCCCCCTATAAAAACCACTATCATAAATTTATCATCAACTCCTCTAGCATATAAAGACTTCTTTATATGCTGTTGCTATTCTGCAGGCGGCTTGCTAAAAGAGGGCAAAGTCAGAGGAGATGAGTATGACCAACGCCACCCAAGATTATAAAGTTGCTGATATTGCTTTGGCCGATTGGGGTCGTCGCGAAATTGCGATTGCTGAGACAGAAATGCCAGGCTTGATGGCGTTGCGCGATGAATATGGCACAAGCCAGCCGCTCAAAGGCGCACGCATCACGGGGTGCTTGCATATGACCATTCAAACTGCGGTTCTGATCGAGACACTGACCGCGCTCGGTGCTGAGGTCCGCTGGTCGTCGTGCAATATTTTCTCGACCCAAGATCATGCCGCCGCCGCGATTGCTGCGACGGGTGTTCCCGTTTTTGCTTGGAAGGGCGAAACCGAGGAAGAATATTGGTGGTGTGTCGAGCAAACCATCACTGGACCAGACGGCTGGAAGCCCAATATTTTGCTCGATGATGGCGGCGATCTGACCCTTTTGTTGCACGATAAATATCCAGAACTCCTAGACGATGTTGTTGGTGTCTCAGAAGAGACAACGACGGGTGTTTTGCGGCTTTATGAAATGGCAAAAGCGCAAACGCTTAAAATTCCAGCAATTAACGTTAATGACAGTGTAACCAAATCGAAATTTGACAATCTTTATGGCTGCCGTGAAAGTCTCGTCGATGGCGTCAAGCGGGCTACCGATGTGATGATCGCTGGTAAAGTGGCCGTCGTTTGTGGATATGGTGATGTTGGCAAAGGTTCGGCGGAGAGCTTACGGAGCCAAGGCGCCCGCGTGATGGTCACTGAAGTCGACCCGATTTGCGCTTTGCAAGCAGCGATGGAAGGCTATGAAGTTGTCACCATGGATGCTGCCGCCTCGGTTGGTGATATTTTCATCACCGCTACTGGTAACAAAGATGTCATCACGGTTGATCATATGCGGCAAATGAAAGACCGCGCCATCGTTGGCAACATTGGCCATTTCGATAGCGAGATCCAAGTTAACGCCCTGCGTAACTTGCAATGGCATAATGTTAAACCACAAGTTGATGAGGTCGAATTCCCCGACGGCAAACGTATTATTCTTCTGGCCGAAGGTCGCCTGTTGAATTTGGGTTGTGCGACGGGCCACCCTAGCTTCGTAATGAGTGCATCTTTTACCAACCAAGTCTTGGCGCAAATCGAGCTTTGGACCAATAATGCGAAATACGACTGTCAGGTCTATGTTCTGCCGAAACATTTGGATGAGAAAGTAGCTCGTTTGCACCTTGCGCGCTTGGGCGCTAAACTCACCGAGTTGAGTGATGATCAAGCCAAATATCTTGGCATTGGCCAAAAAGGTCCCTTTAAGCCAGAACATTACCGCTATTAGTTCGACTTGCGGCTAAGGCAGTAGCGTTTTAAAACTCGCTTATGTCATCGCGCCAGTTTTTGCTTGCTGATCTTTCTGTGACCCGTGCCTTGGGCGAAGCGCTGGCGGCGCGGGCGCATATTGGCGACCTGATTTTTCTCTCGGGCAAAATGGGCGCTGGCAAGACAGCGCTTGCGCGGTCGATGATCTCGGCGCTAAACCCACCCGACATGGCTGTGCCGAGCCCCACTTTTACGCTGGTCTATCCCTATGAAACGGGGTTCAAGCCCGTCTGGCATGCCGATCTGTTTCGCCTAACCGACGCTACGGAAGTTCAGGAGCTGGCGCTCAACGAAGCGTGCGGGCAAGCCATTGTTCTTGTTGAGTGGCCCGAAAATGGGGCTGATTATCTCGATCCCCCCTCCTATCGTATTAGTCTTGAGCGGCTCGAGACCGGGGCCCACCGTGCAACGATCGATGCACCGGAAGATTTTTTGCAAGCGCTGGAGCAATCTTTCGTCCGGCAACAAAAAATCGATCGCTTCCTCAATACTGCTGGCTATGGCGAGGCGCACCGACGTCTTTTGGCGGGCGATGCTTCCAGCCGGCGATTTTTGCGCGTAACACATCAGCAGACCTCCTATGTGCTCATGGATTGGGAAGCGGGTGCGGATGGCCCCGCCATTTATGATGGTCAAAGTTACTCGCAACGTGCCTGCTTGGCTGAGGCGGCGCCGCGCTTTAGCGAGATGATCCAGTGGCTCGACGCTCATGACTTACCGGCGCCGCATTTGGCGGCCGAAGACTTGGCATCTGGTTTCATTCTGTTGGAAGACCTCGGCGATAAGAGTTTGGATCGCCTTGCACAAGATGATCCGCTCGCAACCATTATGCGGGCCGAAGCAGTTTCTCTATTGCGCTATTTACACCAGCAACCTGCGGCACCTTTTCTAAAACCCTATAATGCCGATGTGCTGGGGTTCGAAACTAGCCTGTTTTTGGATTGGTATTTGCCAGCGCATGATATCGCGCTCGATGATGCGGCGCGCCAAGCCTGGCGAGATATCTGGCAAGGGCTTTGCACCGATCACCTGCAGCTTCCAGCCGTTACGGTTCTGCGCGATTATCACTCGCCCAATATACTGTGGCGCGAAGATCAGCAAAGTTGGCATCGCGTCGGCTTGATTGATGTTCAGGATGCGCTTGCCGGGTCACCGGCTTATGATCTGGTGTCGCTGCTACAAGATGCGCGTATCGATGTCGCCGCCGACGAAGAGCAAAGTTTGCTCGCACGTTATTTGGATATGGTTGATGCTGCGCAAGCTTCGCAGTTCATGCGGGAGTATCATTTGCTTGGCCTACAACGCAATTTAAAGATTGCGGGTATTTTCCATCGCCTCAACTTACGCGACCGAAAGCCAGCTTATTTGCGACACTTGCCTCGTATCGAGGCTTATATTCGCCGCGGCCTCGCCCAACCGCATCTGCAACCAGTGGTTGATTGGCTTCGGCTCTATGCGCCGCAGACTGAGCTTGCCGAGGTGCGGCCATGACTTCGGCTCCAACCGCAGCTATGGTGTTGGCCGCGGGCCTCGGCACACGCATGCGGGCGGGCATCGATGATCCGCCGAAGCCGTTGGTGACCGTGGCGGGCGAAACGCTATTGGGGCGGATGATGGATCGCTTAGTTGATCATGGCGTTCAACGGATTGTCGTCAATGTGCATCACCGTCCCGAGATGGTTGAAGCGTTTTTATATGACTGGCAGAAAACTCATCCGGCGATTTCTATTTTGATCTCCGATGAGCGATCCGAGCGTCTTGAAACTGGCGGCGGCGTTAAGAAGGCGTTGCCGTTGATCAATGCGGATGCATTTTACATCTGTAACGCTGATATTTTATGGCATGAGCAAAACCAGAACTTAGCGCGGTTGGCGCATGTTTTTGATGCAACTCGAATGGACGCCTGCTTATTGGTGACGCACCGCGCTAAGGCGATGGGCTATGACGGGCATGGGGATTTTAACATCGATAGCGATGCGTTGCTAACGCGGGGTCAGGATGGCGCCGCTATGATCTTTGCAGGCGTGCAAATCGCGACCGCTAAGGCGGTTGCCGCCTTGCCCAATGGGCCGATCTCCCTAAATGTGATGTTTGATAAGGCGATCGCAACGCAACGGCTTTATGGCTATGAACTCGAGGGGCAATGGATGCACGTCGGCACACCAGAGGGGCGCGCCGCCGCCGAGGCTTATCTGCAAAGCACGTTATTCAAGCCGTGATAATTTTTTGCTCAGCGCGACCGCACACAGAAATATGATAAGCTCGTTGTATGAACGATTCTAAATTGGGTCTTTTCACCATCGCGCCCGGCGAACCATTCTTGCGCTGCATCGCGAGAGCCTTGAGCGATACGGCAACACGGCAGACCTTGTTTGGCGATACGCCATTGCAGGATTTTACGATTTTTCTCCCCACGCAACGTGCGGTGCAATGGCTTGGTGACGCTATCTTCGAAGAAAGTCGTGGCAAGG
>CBFHZM010000032.1:0-18174 GCA_965660195.1 Alphaproteobacteria bacterium | reverse complement strand
GACGTTGCGGTCAGGCAGACGAGACGCTGCGCGCGGCTCTGATCGAATATATCGACGATGAAAAAGGTCACGAAAAATGGATTCTAAATGACATTGAAGCGATTGGTGGCGCCGGCGCGCGTGCGGCAGCTTGCGCCCATGAAGGAAGCTCGGCGGTCCGCGCCATGGTGGGTTATGTCTATTACGCCATTGATCGCATCAGCCCCTATGCCATGTTGGGCATGGTATTTGTGTTAGAAGGGACATCGGTTGATATCGCAAGCATTGCCGCCAGCTCAATCGCCAAGCGTCTCGATATTCCGCCGACAAAAGGATTTAGCTATCTGACCTCACATGGCGCCGTCGATCAGGATCATATTCGGTTCTATCGTGACTTGGTGAACAAAATTGACTGTCCGACCAAACAAGCAATAATTATTGACACAGCAAATATGGTATACAGGCTTTGGGGTCAGATGTTTAACGACCTCGTGGTTAATTGGGAAATGGGAGATCAAGCACATGCAACCATCGGGGCATAAGGTTTTAATCACCGGCGGAACCCGTGGGATTGGCGCAGCGCTGGCCGAGACGTTTCTCGCCAATGGCAATGCGGTAATCTTGGTCGGACGTAGCGCACCAACAGCGCCTCTCGCGGGTGCGACTTATCTCACCTGCAATCTCGATCAAGAGGCCGATCGCGTAAAACTTATAGCAACGCTTCGGCGTGACCATAAAGACCTCTCCGTGCTCGTCAATAATGCTGGCATTCAGCATGAGGGGCGCTTCGGCGATACCTGGCATTACGCCGATTACGCGCGCGAAGTCGAGGTTAATATTGGCGCTGTCTTGCATCTCTGCGATGGGCTGATCCCGCTACTGCGCGATAAGCCGGAGGCTGCAATTGTGAATGTGTCATCGGCGCTGGCCATTCAGCCCAAAACCTCGAGTCCAATTTATTGTGCAACCAAAGCCTTTATACGCTCTTTCACCACGAGCCTAGGTTTCCAATTATCGGCCACGTCGATCAAACTATTCGAGCTCGTGCCGCCGCTAGTCGATACCGAAATGACGAAAGACAACAAAGGGTCGAAGATCACACCCGCCGAATTAGCCACCGCCTTTTGGGCCGGATGGCGCAGCAACCAAGCGGTCATTCTGGCCGGTCAAGCCAAAGCTTTGCACATCATCAATCGCCTGTCGCCCAGTTTGGCGGCGCGGATTGTTCGCGGCGATTAGAATCTGCCTGATTTTTATAGTCCCTAGAGGCCTTTTTCAGGGGGCGTGAAGACATTCGTTTTGCGGTTAAAGCGCCCTTTAATCCAGCGATGAGTAACTTTTGACCAATAGCTCGTACCGCCTTCTTCGACCGGCTTAAGTTCTTCTGGATCACTCGGCCTCTGTCCCGGCTTATTATGGTCCATGCAATGGCGATATAACTTAGCCACCGTCTGGTCCTCCATGTCAGGTAATTCTGTATCGATCCCTTCAAGGAAAGATTTCATCGACACCAACGCGATCCGCGCGCGATTGACAGGAACGTTCTCAATCGTTTGCACCGGCCCGCCCGGCAACCATAAATGCACATCGAAATAGCTATTTGATGTTTTATAAGTTTGGGTCAGGTTGATCGGTTTGCGAGACTTAAATCGATACTCCTTGCGATAAGCCGGCACGTCGATTTGATCTAAATACTCGACGGAATAGACGACTTCCTCGAGCGCTCGTTTGAGGTCCTTCTCAAATTGGTTATGCTGCAGTCCCTCTTTGCCTCTTACGCCCGCAAAAGGATCCAAATGAACCGTTGGATTAAAAGCGAGATCAATCGGATATTCGGCTTCCTCGAGGCCATACTGTTTAGCCGTTAAATTGTAGAGGCGAATAATATCGGGGTGCGATAAGTCGGGATCCGATGGCTTAATCTTTGAATAAAAAGCAAGTAAACCGACCAGCGCCACGCGCACCTGTTTTCGCGGTATATTACGCTGTGCACGAATTATTCGGCCAGCCCATTTCAAATAAACATCCGCGGCATCTCGGTCAAACTCACTGACATAATTCCAGTTCGGTGGGTCTTCTTGTTTTTGCTTTGCGCGTTGCCGAAAGCGCTCGATCAATGTTCCTTTTATCTGTAACTGACCCTTGCCATCCCAGAGGTCGATTGATTTCTTTATCCCATTGAGCGCATCATTGAGGTCAACCTCAAACGGGGCGAGGGCTTTTTGGTTGCTCTCATTTATCGCCTTGACGCCACGAATGCCGCCAAACGGATCTGTTCCCGCATCGCCCACGCAACCAACTCCTTTGACTCAAATTCTGTGGCTGAACTTAACGAATTGATGCCGCTTAGGCAAGCAAGCGGCGGCGCCCGCTGCTATCGCGCAATCGCGCCACGAGGATTGATTTAAACCGCGCAAGGCCTTAGCCTCTATGGCAAAGCAATAAGGAGGTACAAATGTCTAATACCCTTCATAATATTTCACCCCAGCCTAAATCCAATGGGCCAATTTTAGTGGCTTACCTATTGATGCTTGTTGGGACCATCACCGGCATAGCAGCCATTATTGGGGTTATCATCGCTTATCTGGTGCGCAGCGATGTGCGGGGCACTTATCTTGAGACGCATTGCACTTTCATTATTCATAGCTTCTGGTATGCGATTGTGCTCGCCATTATTGGTGGCGCTTTGACGGTTGTATTTGTTGGCTTCTTGGTTCTGCTATTTTTGTTAATTTGGTTTATTGTCAGATGCATCAGGGGCATATTGCAACTTGGTAAAGGTGAGGCGATTGATAATCCAACAGGATTAATGAGTTTCGGATAAGAACATGCTTAAGTACTTTGATGTAGCGCTGGCCGATGCGAAAAGTTTTGAAAATCTAAAATACTTTTTCATCTCTTTCGCTATTACTTTGTTAATTTTTTATCTTGGCTATCGGGGCATTGTCGCAACGAGCGAATTCGGCATGGACCAATATGGTTTGAGCAATGACTGGCTAAGATCTTTCTTAAGCTTTGTGGCCCAAATTTTGATCTTGCCGATCGCCTATTTCTTAATGGCGCCAGTAATATTTTTGGTTCTGTCTTTTTTCTCAGACGCCATTAGCCAAAATATTTACCACAAAAGATACCAGGCCGTTCCGATTGAAGCCTCCATCGGCCCAATCGAAGCCGTATGGGAAACGCTCAAAATTACTGCGAAATATATTGTTCTGTTTATTATTGCTTCGCCGGCGCTTCTCTTATTCGGCGCTGGACACCTCATTTTTGCTGCCATCAGCTTTCTGTTATTCCGCCGACTCTTATTAATCGATGCATTGGGCGGACATATGTCGCTTGCTGACATTCGCGCCCGCTCCGATATTTTCAACGGCGGCGCTCACGGCCTATCCTCTTTCATTCTCTTTTTAATGAGCTTGGTTCCGGTTCTTAATCTTTTCGTCCCCTATCTTGCGATCTGCCTTATCGTCAACGAGTCGCTCGCCGAGCGCCTCGAAGCCAGGCCTTAAATATTAGATTTGGGGGCTAGCCCGGAGCTGGGCACAGCTTGCGGTTTCACTTCCAAGCAAGGACTAATAATTTTCCGACAAAGCTGCTGGCCAAAGCCGGGGCTATACTCACCGGTCACGCCAACCACTTTACCGGCCTCAGTCCAAAAAGCGAGACGACAAGAATCCTCCTCGACATCAATATCGTTGGGGAAAAAGGGGCGATCGCACCAAACCGATGTTGCGCCCCACGGGCAAGTCCCCCAGTGCCCAAAACCACCAAAGGGACTAGGCTCAACCGAAATTCGCCTTTTGCTATACAGCAATGCAGAACGCCCACTCTCCAAATTCAATGACCCATCGGGCAGACCGGCACATGACATAATATCATTTTCCGAATAGCCAATGAGTTGATCGGTTTGTTCATTAAAATCCACGGTCTGCGTCTGAGCGCATGCCGCCACGAATAAAAGCATCGCAAGAGCTACAAAGCGCGAAGTAGACGTCATCGTAATATCCTTCATCAAAAAGTGCGGCCAACTAGATTATTCTACAAGATAATGGGGTTATCATGCCAGTGATCTTGCGGCTAAATTATGGCGCCTTGCAGCTGCTATCTTTGGCGACCAGGCAGATGGTCGACCAACAATTCCTAAACATTGTCGATGCTTGGCAAATCACGTAGCGTCCACCAGCAACCACAATCGTGGCAACAAAGAAACTAAATTTATTTTTACAACAATACGGCAGGCCGATGCACTTACGCTGCAAGGCACGGTCAGCACCAGACCCGCGACCATGCGAGTTTCAATATTCAAACCTCGAACCATGGTGAGACATTTACAGTAGCAAAAAAACCGTCTCAAAAATACAAATTCAGGTTATTCTCATACTTGAGAAATTTTTAAGCCCGCTATCTAACACCAAATGCTTTGCGAGAAAGCTTATGACGCAAGAACCAATTTCCAGCTTAATCAACGCCGCAGAAGCGATGCAACTGAGCCAAACGTCCAACGTTTTATTTATCGATGCCACATTTCATTTACCCAATTCAGGACGCGATGCGGCGGCTGAATTTTTACACGAGCATATCGACGGTGCTATTCGATTTGATCTCGACAAACTGTCAGATCGCGCCTCACCATATCCGCACACCATGCCATCGGCCACATTTTTTGCTCAAGCCATGCAGCAACTCGGGGTCTGTAATGAAGATCATATCATCGTTTATGATAACTCGGCCTTCCTTTCCTGTGCCCGCGCGTGGTGGATGTTTCGCTATTTCGGGCACGACAAGGTCTCTATACTTAATGGCGGCCTGAAAGCTTGGAAAGCCGCTGGAGGGCCTTGCACGGCAGGTGAGACGAATAGACAACAAGGCAATTTTACTCAGCAGCAATCAGCGCTGAAATTGGCGACACTTCGAGACGTGCAAACCGCCATCCAGCTTAATAATACAACACAAATCATTGATGCGCGTGGCGCTGGGCGGTTTTCGGGCGCCGAAGCGGAGCCGCGCCCAGGCATGACCGCTGGGCATATGCCGGGCGCCATTAATCTCCCAATATCGAGCCTATTGGAAAACGGCTTCATAGCCTCAATTGCGGATATTCGGGCAAAGCTCAACATTGCGCAAATCTCGCCCGATAGACCCATCATTACGACCTGTGGATCTGGTGTGACCGCCTGCGGGCTGGCTTTTGCGTTGCATTTGTTGGGCGTGGATGATGTCGCAATGTATGATGGCTCTTGGGCCGAATGGGGCCATGAGTCACAAGATCGCCAAGCTTGCCCTGTGGCAACATCTACCGACGCATGAATTTACGTGAGGAGACGAGGTAATGTATGAAACAATTTCAGTAGAGCGCAAAGGCAATGTCGCTTGGCTGACCCTCAACCGACCAGACGTTCTCAATACAATCAACACCAAAATGGTCGAAGAGCTCGGTCGTTTTTTTGACGGCCTGTTTAACGATGATAAAATCCGCCTTGTGATTATGCGCGGTGCGGGGCGCGCTTTCTGTGCTGGGCTTGATCTCAAAGACAGTGATGGCATGAACAACGCCCCGATAGCTGGCGGCTTCGGATTTCAGGGTTATCTCGCGGACGTCTATATCAAAATGCGCCGTTGTCCACAGCCAATCATTGCCTTAGTGCACGGGCCCGCAAGCGGCGGCGGCTTTGCTTTCGCGTTGGCCGCCGATATTCGTATTGCCGGCGAGAGCGCGCGGATGAATGCTGCCTTCATTCGCATTGGCCTCTCGGCCTGCGATATGGGTGTAAGCTACTTCTTACCCCGCTTGGTTGGCGTATCGGTGGCTTCGGAACTGATGCTCACGGGGCGCTTTATCCACGCCGAGCGGGCGTTGGCAACCGGGCTGGTGTCTGAAGTAGTGCCCGATGATCAACTCACGACGGCTGTACAACCTTACATCGATGAAATGCTGTTAACCTCACCGATGGGCCTCCGGCTAACCAAGGAGGGCTTATCGATGGCGGTTGATGCCAGCAGTCTACAGGCCGCCATGGCGATTGAGAATCGCAACCAGGTTTTATGTAGCCGCAGCAGCGACTTCAAGGAAGGTGTGCAAGCCTTTATGGAAAAACGCAAACCGTCTTATGCTGGATCAGACGGCTCGGGCTGACCGCATTAGAGATTATCGAAAATGCCACAAGACAAATCTTATCTAGGCTGGACAATCGACTTTCTGAACCCGGCAGGCGCGCCGGCCTTCACCCATCCCGACAGCATGAGCTGGCAAATTTACAAGAATCCCATCGCCCTGGCGATCGGCGGTATTTGCGCTGTCTTGCTCGAATTTGCCGACCCTCGCATCCGCTCGGGCGTGTGGGATCATTCGATTTTTAAGACCGACCCGCTCGGCCGTGCGCAGCGAACCGGCACGGCGGCTATGGTGGGCGTTTATGGCCCACGCGAAGCTGCACAGCGTGTCATTCAGGGCGTCAATAATATGCACGCCAAAGTTAGCGGCAAGACACCCGATGGCGTCAGTTATTCAGCCTTAGACACCGACTTGGTCGATTGGGTGAGCGCGACGGCGCGCTATGGCTTTGCGATGGCCTATCATCAATTTGTCCGCCCACTTTCGGCCGAAGAAATGGCACGCTATTTTAATGAGGGTGCGGATGTCGCCAAACTCTATGGAGTGACGCATCATGTCACCTCGCTGGCCGCTTTCGAAAGCATGATGCTTGATCTTGCCGACCGCTTCGAGCCTCATCCGATCAATACAGAGTTTTTGGAAATTATGCGCTCGGGGCGCGCTTCGGCCGGCTTGCCGAAAATTGTCCAGCGCGCTGTCGCCCATGCCGCGATCGATATTCTACCAACTCTGGTGCGCGAAAAATTAGCCTTGAGTGAGGCCTATAATCTTACCCGCACGCAAGGCCATATTGTTAAAACCTTGGCCGTGCTTGCCGATCACATCCCAAATCCTGCAAGCCCTGCCGCGCATGCCTGTCAGCGTTTAGGTTTACCAGCGAGTTTTCTCTGGAAATCTAAGCGTCAGCGCAGCAAAATTCTTACACAGTGGCAAAACAGCACTTTGTAGCGGAATAAATTTTCCGACGGCCAATTTTTTAATGTTGGTCACTATTTAGCCATGATTACTATACAAATGGTGTCATGAGGGCTATACACAAGTTATTCAGCGTTACGAGTTATCGTGTCTAATAAAAATAGCGTCTCGCCCAAACAAACAACACATGAGAGAACTTAAAATGAATTTATCTGCCCCTAAGCATATCTTCGTCCTCGCTTTACTTGGTTCACTGAGCACAGCTTTGGTAAGCACTGCGACATGGGCCGGGGGCGATCCCGATCAACCCGTCATGCAATCGCAGCGCGAGCGCGTCCAGTCTCAAGAAGAATATCAGCCCCCGGTAACTGCCGAAGCCATGCCCGCGATGACCGCTTTCGAACCCTATTGGGATTTTGGTGGCTATTTTGGATATGTCAAAGCCAGTGATACCACCGTCGACACGCCGCTGGCGTCGCCACAAAATTTCAACACAGGTTGGAAAGAGGCCAACACTGACTCACCCTATAATTGGGGCGTACGTGCCACGCGCTGGTATGCTGAAGGGCGCGGCATTGAGGTCGATTTCTCAGAGGGGCGGTTTACGGCTGACGCTGCAGACATTGTTCCTGTGGGCCTTGACCGGTTAGAGATTGAACGTCTGCGGTCGCTTGCCGTCAGTCATATTTGGCGTTTCGATAATAATCCAATCTTTACCTTTACCCCCTATGCGGGCCTCGGAGCTTCGCTCGATTACGTGCGGGCCAAAGTCGCCCAGACAAACAGTCTTTCGCTTGAAAACGGTGAGCCAGCGGGTTTGGGGTTCAATGCAAAACTTGGATTAGCCAAAGCTCTGACAGAGCGCGTCTCGTTATTTGCCGAAACGCGCTATTCCTATCACAGCCTAGAGTTTGATATCAGCCAGAAGGACGTTGACATTAATTTGGACACACTGGCTGTTAATCTCGGTTTGTCTTACGCGTTCTAGCCTTATTCACGGCGGAAGCTGAGACCGGCATGGTTAACCAGCCGTGTAATCAGCTTCTCGCCCATGGCTGGCGCGGGTGTATAGATCCCACCAGCTAGATCAGCGCAATCCCGCACGAGACACAAGGCGGCTTGGGAAATCATTTTTGATGTCGAGCCATAGCCGGGATCCATATCGCCAGAGACGGCGTAATGAAGTTCGCGGGCGCCGTCATCGCCAATAAAGAGCACATCGTAATTACCGGCCTCGCGGCTTTCACGCGATGGACCTTCTCCTGGTTTGGGGACATTGTCGCCTTGTAAAGGGTTATGACTGGCAACAAATTCTGCGATCGCTTTACCCTCATCGCCTTTGCCCGCAATCATCATTTCATCATAGACAAAGTCTTCGCCATAGGCGTAGCCCAGCAAGGCGTTTGAGCGGTGCACATTTTTCGTATTAATCGGCGCCATAATAAATGGCGCGAGCCATTCACCGCGCGCCTCATCAAAAGCCACGGCATTGCCGTCAGGCTGAACCGGCCCGGTTTTTTTCGCCGTCAGGCAGAACGGATTGGTCAGCACTTCGATCAGCGATGGGTCTTTGCCGAGCATGGCCATGGTCGTATTGAGCGACGCTGCGGTGCCGCCCGAAAACTCACCATTCATGGATCGAACGCGGCATTTCACCCGCGATACTGGATGCCCAAGCTCGCCTTGCGCCACCTGCTGTAGAGCAAAAACGCCAAGATCAAACGGAATGCTATCGAAGCCACACGAAAACACAATACGAGCGCCAGATACTTTCGCGGCCGCTTCATGCTTAGCGATCATCTCATGCATCCATAGCGGCTCCCCCGTGAGGTCGACATAGCCAATCCCCGCTTCGACACAAGCCGCGACCAAATTCGAGCCATAAAGCGCGTAAGGCCCAACAGTCGAAAGCACGCACGCTGTCCGCGTCGCCATGGACGCTAAGCTCGAAGGGTCATCGGTATCAGCTAAAATTAAGGGAATATCTGCAGCAATGCCCATTTCATCACGAACAGCAGCCAACTTTTCAGCGTTGCGTCCAGCCATGGCCCAAGAAACCGGCCGGCCATCTTCTTGATGGGCTGCCAAATATTCAGCTACCAGACGCCCCGTAAACCCACTGGCGCCAAAGACAATAATGTCGAATTCTTTTGCATGAGACATTTAAGCTATTCTCCCTATCTATGTTATCTCTAAGCTAGACCATTGGGCAAAACAGGCCAATGCGACAGATAAGTATTTTTATCGCACAAATCATGGTTAGCTACGACGGTGGAGGATGGATACGAACATGCAGTCAGAGATTTCTACGCCGCAAGCAACCGTGCGCTCGCGCCATTATGCCTTGGCGATTTTGGTGGTGATCTACACCTTTAATTTCATTGATCGCCAAATTCTATCGATCCTCATTGAGCCCGTGAAGGCAGAGCTTGGCTTGAGCGATACGCAAATTGGCCTACTCACTGGTTTTGCCTTTGCGTTATTCTATGCGACGCTCGGCATCCCGATCGCCCGGCTCGCGGATCGCTCGAGCCGACGCAATTTGGTGGCGGCCTCGGTTGGTATTTGGAGCGCGATGACCGCGCTGTGTGGTGTGGCACAGAATTTTTGGCACTTACTAGCCGCACGCATTGGTGTGGGGATTGGGGAAGCGGGCTGCAGCCCACCGGCGCATTCGATGATCGCCGATCTTTATCCGGCGCATCAGCGCGCCACAGCGCTCGGCATATACTCGTTGGGGATCCCTTTTGGTATCATGTTCGGGCTTTTTGCTGGCGGCGTGATTAATGATTTGTTTGGATGGCGGGCAGCCTTTTTCGTAGTAGGTCTTCCCGGACTTGTCTTGGCCTTGGTGATGCGGTTTACCGTTTCCGAGCCCTTGCGCGGTGCGGCCGAAGGAAGGGTCGCTTCGGATAATCAGCCAAGTGTAAAAGAAACACTGGCCTATTTACTTGCCAAGCGGTCATTCCGGCATTTGTCGTTCGCCGCCGCTCTGACCGCTTTTGTCGGCTATGGTTTCGTTGTCTGGGCGCCATCCTTTCTTATTCGGTCTTATGGCCTGTCGACCTCGGAAGTCGGCACCCAGTTTGGCCTCATTTTAGGTGTTGCGGGGGGGGTCGGTATTTTCCTCGGTGGCTATTTGGCAGATAAGTTCGGCCAAAACGATCCCAAATGGTATCTCTGGGTCACTGCTATCGCGTTGTTAGTCATTCTGCCGTTTAATCTTGTGGTCTATCTCAGCGACACGCTGACATATGCCCTTTTGGGTATGATCGTTCCCGTGATGCTAGGTAATTTTTACCAAGCAACCAGCTTTTCACAAACCCAAGGTCTGGTCGAACTTCGGATGCGCGCCGTAGCAGCCGGCATTTTGCTCTTCATCATCAACATTATTGGACTGGGTCTCGGGCCGCAATTGGTCGGGATCCTGTCGGATTTACTCGAACCCAGCTATCAAACAGAGTCGTTGCGCTACGCCCTACTTATTTGCTCCCTGATCAATGCGTGGGCCGCATGGCACTACTATATCGGTGGCAAATATTTGAAGGAAGAGTTGGTCACCGAAGGACATTAACCTAAATCTTCTCCATGACCCAAAAAGCTCCCGCGCGCATGCGCCTCACCTCTATGTTTGGTGAAATCCTGCCTCTGTCGGCATTTTTTATCGGCTTTCAAATAGGCGGCATTTTTATCGCCGCTGTGGCGGCGCTCGCGGCCTCGACGGTCGCCATATTCCTTTATTGGGTGTTCGAAAACCGCCTGCCGCGCTTCGTTATTTTTTCAACCTTGCTCTCGGGGCTCCTGACTGGAGCCGCACTACTCGCAACTGAGGCGATGTTTATCAAAATCCAGCCCAGTCTTTTCAGCTTTTTTTTCGCAGTCACATTGCTTGGTGGCCTCTGGCGCGGCAAGGCCATGATGAAGTTATTCTTTGGCACGCAGTTCCAACTCACCGACACGACTTGGCGGCTATTGTCACTGCGGTGGGGGCTTTTTATGCTCGCAGCCGCCTGTGCTAATGAGCTGGTCTGGCGCACCGTCGACGACGCTCATTGGGTGTTTTTCCGCGTTTTTATTATGGCGCCAGCGACGGGATTATTTATGTTAGCGCAATTGCCGCTAACACTTCAGGGGCGACTGCAACATTCGGATGAAACATAGAGGGGTGTATATGACGCAGACCAACAACAAAGAAATCACAGCAGTAATCTGGGACTTTGGTGGGGTAATTACATCAAGCCCTTTCGAGGCCTTCAATCGCTATGAAGAAAGCCACGGTCTACCACGAGACTTTATTCGTTCGATAAATACTCGCAACCCTGACGACAATGCCTGGGCGCAATTTGAACGCAATGAAATCACGCCCGATGACTTTGATGCCCTCTTCGCAGCAGAGGCTGCGGCGCTGGGACATCATGTGCCAGGTCGGGATATTCTCGCCTGTCTCGCCGGCAGCATCCGCCCAGAAATGGTCGCCGTCCTCAACAATCTTAAAACGCGCGGCTATAAAATCGCCTGTATCACCAATAATGTGCAAAGCGGCAGTGGCGCCGGCATGGCGCGCAGCGCGTCTGCTGCGACAGAAATCGAGGCCGTCATGGCCTTATTTGACCATGTGATTGAGAGCTCGAAAGTCGGCATAAGAAAACCCGATCCCGAAATTTATCGTATGGTTTGTGCCGCGATTAATGTCGAACCAGCGCAGGCAGTATTTCTCGATGACCTGGGCATCAATTTAAAGCCAGCGCGCCAACTCGGCATGGCAACCATCAAAGTGCTGAATGCCAATCAAGCGATTACTGACCTTGAGGCTATTCTCGGCCATACACTCGCCTAACATCACGGCATAAAAAAAGCCCCGCTCAAAAGCGGGGCTTTTCTATTGTGCTCTTGAGGTTTGGGCTAGTGCGCCAAAGCCCCAGAAGGTGCCCGCGGTGGCGTTTTACGCGGGACGATTTTTTCGAGAACAACGGCGAGCGCTGGTAGCACTGTAACCGCCATGATCATATTGATCATAAACATGAAGGTCAGCAGCAAGCCCATATCCGCCTGGAACTTGAGCGCTGAGAAGGCCCATGTTGAAACACCCACAGCCAAGGTCAGAGCGGTGAAGACCACAGCCATGCCAGTTTCGGTCAGTGTTTCTTTAAAGGCCGCTGTCACATCCATACCTTCAGATAGATGATACTGGATACGATTGTAGATGTAGAAAGCATAGTCCACACCCAAACCAACCGCCAGCACCATCACCGGCAAGGTCGCAACGGTCAATCCGATTTGCAGAACCTCCATGAACCAGTAACCCAAGAAGGTCGCCAAAGTTAGCGGAACGCAACAAGCCAAGGTCGCGCGCCAATCCCGATAAGTGATGATAACGAGGAAGATAATCGTGATGTAAACATAGATCATCATCGGCAATTCGGACTTCTCAATTTCTTCGTTCACGGCAGCCTGAACCCCCATATTACCCGACGCCAAACGTAGTTTCATTTCGCGTACGGTGTGCTTGGTCACGTTCAGCCCAGCGCCTTTGACTTTTTCCAGAAGCTCGTCCGGGTTGTCAGTTTTGACGTCGTAAATGATCGACAGGGCAGACTCGAATCCGTTATCGATAACGTCAGTCTTGATACCCAAGTTAAGCCCTGCTGGCGGTGTCGACAGCGGCGGATCGGTCTCGATGATCAAAGCGGCATTCGGCGGTGGTGTCTCCTGACGATAGGCTTTGACAGCTCCAGTAACCCGCTTGATGGTCGTCGCTTTACTGTCTTCAAGGAAGATCAAGACTGTCAGCAATTCGCAAGTCTCGTTCAGCAGACCTGTCGACGTGCCAATCGGGCTCACCGCTTGCACCAGGGCATATTTGTTACGCGGCAGAGCCTGCCATTTCAAATTACCCTCGTTAAAGCCCGAGAAAGATTTCCGGGTCACGTAAGGCAAGGACAGTACCAGCGAAACGCCTTCGACATTTTGCATGTACCAATTAAACTCATCCAAATATTTCATATAAGGATAATTGATACAGGCTTCCGCAGGTGTTTCGACAATCACCGTGAGAAGGTTCAAGCCGAGGGAGAACTTATCTGCGATCGCCCGGCTGTCTTGGTTATAGCGAGCATCTTCGCGCAGTTCAGGTGAGCCTGCATGCAAAGCGCCGACGTGGCGGTCCTGACTTTGAATGTAGGCTGTGATAAACAACACAGCACCAGCGATTACGACAAACACTGCAACACGCGGATTGGCGATATTACCGAGCTTCCGCATCAAGCGGATACGGCCTTCGCGGGACCGGGCAATGCGATCGGCAAAGCCTGCATCAAATTTGAAGAAACTCGCCAAGATCGGCAACATGATCAAATTTGTTAGGATTTTCAGGGCCACACCAATCGACGCCGTAATCGACAGCTCTTTAATCATGGCGATTTCGATCAGATAGAGCGTACCGAAACCAACCAGGTCGGTGATCAGCGCCATACTGCCGGGGATCAACAAGCCGCGAAAGCTTGCGCGCGCGGCCTCTTCACTTGATTTACCCTCTGAAATTTGCGCTGTGATCAGGTTAATTTGCTGAACGCCATGACTCACACCGATGGCAAACACCAAGAACGGCACCAGGATAGCGAGCGGATCAAGGCCGTAACCGAGAATGTTCAGAATGCCGAACTGCCAGACCAATGACGTCAACGAGCAGAATAGTGGCAGGAAGGTCAAAATCGCAGAGCGTGCGTAAATATACACAGCGAGGATGGTCAAAATGAAGGCAACGATAAAGAACTGGATCACCGTCCGCGCCCCGTCGGCAATATCACCAATCATTTTAGCAAAGCCAATGATTTGAATTTCGTACGTATCGTTTTCGAACTTGCCGCGGATTTGGTTCTCTAGCTTATCGGCCAGATCAAAATAATCGAGCTTCTCACCGGTTCTCACATCTTTTTCCAGAAGCTCAGCGCGCACCATGGCGGCTGAGAAGTCTTCAGCGACCAAGCTACCGACGAAGCCACCACGAACAACGTTGTTTTCAATGATGCTCAGAGCAGGCTCACATGAGGTTTGCAGGCTGGCGGTTTTGACCCGCGACACGCAATCTGACTGAATATTATCGAGCGTGATTGTGCCCGGGATCACGTCGTCAGCAACAAATCCGTCTTCGGTAATTTCGAAATAACGTGAATTCGGCGTCCACAGCGATGTCACCGTGTGACGCGCCACACCCGGGAGGAAAAAAATGGCGTCTGTCAGCTCTTTATACTGAACAAAAAAATCTTTGTTCCAAATGGTTTTGCCAGGCTCTTTTTCCTTAAGAACGACAATGATGCGGTTCGAGCCGAAGAGTTTGTCTCGATATTCTTGGAAGGTCTTAATATATTCATGTTGGACAGGAAGCTGCTTGTCAAAGCCAGCCGTCATCCGAAGTTGCGTTGCATAATAGCCGCCATACAAGGTAAACGCGGCAAAAATAGCTAAAATGTAGACTTTGAATCGGAAAATGAAATTTTCTAGAATTCCAACCATAAACCCCTCCCAGAGACTTATCAGACACAACTGCCCCAATCGCAGGGCCGATTTGTCGCCATCATTGCAGTTGAGAGTGAAAAAGCAAGCAAAATACATAGCCGGCGGCAAAACGCGCAATTTTGCCGCAATTCACCCCTTAATCAGCTACACTAGCTTAGTATAGTACGCCTTAACTGCCCAGAGAAAGTCGATAGTCATTGTGTCCAAATCACCACGGTCCGCCTTGTTAGAAGAGGCACTTCAAGTCCGGCGCGGTTGTATCCGGCTATTTACCCGTTTAGGGCATGCCTGCCTCGTCGAAGTGCCGCTTCCCAATCAACGACGGGCGGATATTGTTGCAATTTCTCGCGATGGGAAAATCACGATTATCGAGGTGAAAAGCGGTCTACCCGATTTTAAAGCCGATCAAAAATGGATGGATTATCTGGGGTTTTGCGACAGTTTTTACTTCGCCGTCGATGTCAACTTTCCGAGCGATGTTCTGCCACAGGATACAGGCTATATCTGCGCCGATGAGTTTGATGGTGAGATCATGCGCCCGAGCGACCTTGAGCCGTTGAAAGCAACGCGACGCAATGCCCTCATGCGGCGGCTAGCGCGCCTCGGGGCTTTCCGTTTAACCGCCATTTATGACCCGCGCCTGCAAACAGGCGTTATCGAACCAGAGACTTAACGCGGTGCCCTTTTGGCCAAAATCCTTTGCAATGTGCGGCGATGCATATTTAAACGTCGCGCGGTTTCCGACACATTGCGGTCGCAAAGCTCGAAAACTCTCTGAATATGCTCCCAGCGGACGCGATCGGCCGACATGGGATTATCAGGCGGCTCTGGGCGCATATCGGAAGACGCTGTCAAAGCGGCAAAAATTTCATCGGCATCTGCCGGCTTAGCCAAATAATCAACGGCGCCGCGTTTGACCGCATCAACCGCCGTTGCAATATTGCCATAGCCCGTCAGCATAATAATGCGGACATCCTCGCGCGCCGCCCGCAAAAGCGGCACAAGATCAAGCCCATTACCGTCTTCCAAACGCATATCCAGAACTGCGAAAGCGGCAGCGACTTTCGGTACAATGGCGCGCGCTTCTGCTGCCGAGGAAGCTAGATGCACGCTAAAGCCACGTTGCTCCATAGCCCGCCCGAGGCGCGTCAACCATGCCTGATCGTCATCTAAAATAATCAAGTCACCAAGGGCGCTTGCAGTTTCGCTGCTCATAAAACCAACCTTTTACCTAGCTTAAACCCTTATGTAGGGTGCCGAGGCGACAAAATCAAATGCCGCCGCCTATTCTTCTAGCTCTAAGGCCGCGCGAGGCCAGCGCAAGCGCACTTCGGCGCCGAGATATTTGCGCTCAAGCTCGTGAGCTGGGGCTTTCTGATTGGTGATGGTCAAGCGCGCCCCACTGCGCTCGAGCAAGGTTTTGGCTATAAAATAGCCCAAGCCCATGCCCGATTTTTCAGATGATGCACGTTGGCTTGTGTACGGCTCACCCAAACGTTCAATAATGTCTGGATCGAAACCGGGGCCATCATCGACGATCCAGATCGCCACGGTTTTGGCATCATAATGGGCCGAAATCCGAACCTGAGAATGGGCAAAATCCGCTGCATTCTCTATCAAATTGCCTAAGCCATAAATAATTTCGGGTCGCCGCAGCATGCGGGGGGCGGGGCCCTCGCCTGCGACATCGATGCTAAAATCCTTACCTTCCATATCGGCTTCCTGGCAGGCTTCTTGAAGCATTTCGCGTAAATCAAGATGCGATATTAAGACATCGCTTTGCGTCGCCTCATTGGTTAAGCTCGCCAAAATCTGCCGACAGCGATGGCTTTGTTGCAAAAGCAGATCCACGTCGCCGCGCATTTCTTCATCAAGCCCAGAGTTCTGAGACAGTTCCCGCGCAATCAAAGTAATTGTGCCCAACGGCGTGCCCAATTGATGCGCTGCGGCGGCAGCAAGGCCATCCAAAGCCGACAGGCGCGTTTCACTCTCGAGAACTTTTTCCGTCGCTTCTAGGGCCCGCGACATCCGCCGACGCTCATACGACACCCGCCAAATAAAACCTGGAATAAAAAAAATGGATAAAATCAATCCAGTCCAAATACCGTCCAAATACATATCGGACAATAACAGTCCTGGGATGAACATCTCGGTATAGAAAGCTCGCAGGCTGGTCACCAGGGCGGCGCCAAAAATACCCAAAAGAAGCACCGAGCGCGCCCGCAAGACCGTAGCCCCCAAAGCCAATGGGGCCAAGAGCAGGATAGCAAACGGGTTTGCCAAACCGCCTGTAAAGTATAACAGAACGGCTAGTTGCAGAATATCAAAGGCAAAGAACAAGGTCGCTTCGCGGTCACTCAGAAGATGGTTACGCGGATACTGCAAGGTCAGCCAGAGGTTCAAGGCAACCAAGCCTAAAATAGTGATAATGACCTCGGGCAGAGGCAGGTCCACCTTCAACGAGAGTTCGGCGGTCAAAACAGCTATCAGTTGTCCAAACACCGCCAACCAGCGCTGCATGACATGTACTCTTAAGCGGGCTCCATGCTCATCCCCCAAAAGCGGGGTCGAGAAAAGCCGCGTCCACCACATCTTATTTCTCGGATTTATTCAGCAGGCTAATCAGCTGACCGAAGCGTTTCTCCCGCGCCCAATCCAATGCGGTGCGGCCGGTACGGTCTGTCTCGTGGCGATCGGCACCAGCTGACAGCAACAAGCTGACGATAACTGTGCTGCCCGCCCGCGCCGCAATAATCAAAGGCGCTTCATTATCTGCTGACAAGCGGTTCGGGTCGGCACCTGCATCGAGCAAGACTTTTACAATATCCGCGCGATCTCGATTTATGGCAGCACCAAGAGCCGTCAGATTATCTTGCGCACGCATGTCAATTTGCGCGCCTTTTTGTAGTAAAAGCCGCACAGCCTCTAATTGGCCGGCCTCGGCAGCGACGACGATGGGGGGAACGCGATAGCGGCCACGATCATTGACGCTCATACCGCTATCCATAGCCATGATGATGCCATAAAGGTTGCCCTCGCGCGCCGCTTCAATCAGATCATTATCTTTAAGCGTCCGTTGTTTTTGCGCCATAGCTGGGGTCAGTAGGCTCAGCGCCAAGACTGCCAAAACCAGCATAAATCGCGCGATCATGTGCTGTGATGTCGTCCGCATATCGATAAGCCTCCGCAAACCACTGTTAAACTCTTTGGATGTGTGATAGCACAGGCTCGTGATTGGAACAAAGGTGAAGTCGTATGAAACCCTTAAATAAAATCAGTCTCAGCCTAGCTATTATTGGTCTTGTCGTCCTTCTGGTCCTATTGCTCACGGAAATTGGGCAGCGCCAACAACCGAATGAAATCGAATTAACCCAGTCACTACCTGACTTAACCTTGGATTATGAATTGGTACGTCATGACGGGTCGCTTCTCCGCGACGAAGATTTGCATGGCAAATATCAGCTGATTTATTTTGGTTTTGCGTTTTGTCCTGACATTTGTCCCTTTACGCTGGATTTAATGGCCAGCGCCCTTGATCAAGTCGGCATCAAAGCTGACTTGGTGCAGCCGATTTTTATCACACTCGACCCCGAGCGCGATACGCCCTCAGAGCTCGAGGCCTATATCAATGCCTTCTTCCCAAGCTTTATTGG
>CBFHZM010000031.1:0-18323 GCA_965660195.1 Alphaproteobacteria bacterium | reverse complement strand
TCACTATTGTAATAATGCCCGAGATAGCGTTTCTCGTCCTGCAAAATGCGACGCTCCATTTCGGCATCGCTGGGGAGTTCGACATCGCCTTGCAAGACGGCGACAACAAACTTCGATTGCTGTTCCGCCAAATTGACGAGTGTTGGTAAAGGTTGTGCTAAACCCACGAAAAACAAATTCTCCCAACCCGGTCGCACCATTCGCCGATAGAGTGGGAACCGATTTTCGTCTACCGCGAGATCATTTTGCTTAAGGAAGGGGAAACTTATTCTATAGCCCGTTGCCCAGATAATGACATCGACCTCCTCCGATGTACCGTCGGCGAACTCGACACCGTTGGACCGCAATCGCTCAATCCCTGGGCGTATTTCAATATCTCCAGAACCGAGGCGTGTTAGGAATTCACCTGAAACGGAGGGGTGCGCGGTCAATGGATCATGATCGGGCTTTGGCAGACCGAAATTCTCCATTGCACCAACGCGTTTCTTAATCATCGTTGCCGCTAAAAGACGACCGAGCTTCATCGGCACCCACCCCGGCAATAAGGCTTTATCAGCGGGCTGTCCGTTAAGATATTTCGGCAGGACCCACACGCCGCGGCGGGTTGAAACGAAACATTTGGCAGCGATCGGACGTTGCGACACCTCAGAGGCAATATCCATGGCCGAATTGCCGACACCGACAATGAGGACGCGTTTGCCACGCAAATCATGCGGCGCAAAGGGCGAGTCGTAAGCGTGACTGTGAAACTGGATCCCTTCAAAGCGTCCCTGATACTCGGTGGGAATTTTCGGATCCCAATGGTGCCCATTGGCGACCACGACAGCACGATACTGGCGGCTCTCGCCGTTTGATAGGGTAACTTGATAAGCCCCTGTAGCATCACGCGCGACATCCTCAACACGGGTGTTGAAGGTGATATTGTCTCGCAATCCAAAATGCGCCACATAATCGCGAAAATAAGACAGCATTAATGAGTGATGCGGAAAATCCGGCCAATCGTCGGGTACTGGAAAGTCTTCAAAGGCCAAACGATATTTCGAGGTGTCAATATGTAAGGATTGATAACACGCGGACATGCCATTGGGGTTGTTATGGTACCAATTGCCGCCAATATCATCGGAGGCTTCAAATTGATCATAAGCGAGCCCCGCCTGCTTCAAGCGTTTGGCCACGGTAAACCCTGAACAGCCAGCCCCGATGATACAAATTTTATCACTCATTGTACTTCCCCCTACCCGAGCACTCCGATCATTACGCTGACGCCGATGCCAGCCCCAGTCGCCGCAGAATAACAGGGATCACGAGGGTAATCGCGAGGCTGAGTGCCGCACCCAAGCCATAGGTTGCAAGGTCATCTAAGGCGCCCTCCAAGCTGATTGTCTTAGCCAATCGGGTGGTAAAAACCATGCCGAAAAAACCAACCACGCCGGCGCCACTGGCGACCAACAAGCGGCCGATCAAGCCGTTTCGCATGTGATTGATCCCGACCAACCAAAGGCCAATCAGCCAGCCAGCCATCAGCCCCATGATCCAAAGTGGCGCAGGATGATCGGCGTGGGCTGGATAGAATATGTAATAAGCCAAATGCACAAGCACGACCAAGATAACAGCCGACCGCGCGGGCAACTTCGCCAATTCTGCCAATGGCCCAGGCCGCGCGACCCATAGCCACAACAAGCCCAGACCGATCAGCGTTCCTCCAATGACATCTGCAAGGTCATGAACGCCGAGATATAGACGGCTGGCAATAATTAAAATAATCAGCGTTACACATAACAGCCGCAGCAAACTCTGCCGCGTCTGCAGCGCCAGAAAGCCCCACAGCGTGATCGCAATTTGCGCATGCCCGCTCGGCCAGCCGTAACTGCTACCAGCACGCATATCGACGCGATACATCGCATCGGGCCGTGCATCCTGGAAGTAGTCCTTCAGCAGAATATTGACCAAGACCGAAACGAAAAATAATAAGACGGCTTGGTTGAACATGCGGGCGGGGAAGAAGAAATAGCCAAAACACATAAATGTGATCAAGAACGGGCCATAGCCAATCAAGGTTACAGCTTCCATAAATTGGGTAACCTCAAAGCTTCGGAAAGCTAGGACCCATGACATATCATTTAATAACGACATCTACCCCTCACTCATCAATACAAATCGCGTTTCAATTCTCGCCCGCCGCAGCTGGTCCACGGCGGCGCCTCTCAGAAAATTTTTAAGACGTCATATTTTGCGGCATAACGGGCAGGCGGGCATCAGCCGGCGACCATTCTTGTGCCGAATCCCCCCAGATCGAAATATCGAATTGCGTCCAGCTGCTGTCATCCATAGTGCCAGCTTTGATGAAAATATTATCGGGCATTTCTCCTACGAGCGTTAGGAGTTGCGACCCGCAATCTGGGCAAAAGCCGCGCTGAATGTGCATACCGCCGGTTCCGACGGTCTCGTAGGTTTTGAAGTTGCCAGCTAATTTTACGGCCGATTTTGGAAAGTTGATAATGCTCGCCTTTCCCGATCCGGTCGCTTTGCGGCAGTCAGTGCAATGGCAGTGAAGGCCGCCCACCGCCGATCCCTCATCCAATTCATAACTCAATTGGCCACATAAGCACGAACCTGTAATCATGGCTCCCCCTCCCCAATGGTCACACTATGCTTAAAAGTTTAGCCCCGACGGTGGCTGGCGGCAACCGAAGCTTTCGCTGATCACCAGCATTTATTAATTGTGAATATTGAAAACGCTGGCTATGCCGTCCTTTGCAATCTGCAAGGTTGCGAAGGTCTCGCTGTGCGGACCATGCTCCATTCCAGGTGACCCCAACGGCATACCAGGTACCGCCAAACCAGCAATCTTTGGCCGCATATCTAACAAGGTCTTTATATCGCCAGCGGGCACATGCCCCTCAACCACATAACCAGCAATGATTGCCGTATGACAGGAGGCGTACTTAGCGGCAATGCCATATTTGGCTTTCAAATTGTTCAAAGCGACATCCCGGATATTGACGGTTTTGGCGTGAAAACCAGCATTGGAAATATGCTCAACCCAAGCCGTACAGCAACCACAATAGGGCGATTTAAACACTTGCATCGTGGGGTAGCGCGCAGACGGGTTAGCAGCCGATATGTTAGGGAGCAAAGCCGTTGCCGAAACAGCCACCAGCGAGGCTAAAAATAAGCGGCGTCCGGCACGAAGTTTGAGAGGTGTTTGCATTAGCATGTCCTTTAATTTATTGGATTATTTCAAGACGCAGTAACACAATAAAGGGGCTTGGTAGCCGCTCTAAGAACAGATTGAACGTAAAGTCCAGGAACGTCAACTTAAAGCACAATCATTACAATCATATGTTATTGGACACGAAGTAATGATTGCGATCCGGATCGACGATCATTACCTTGTGACTGGTGAGCTAGGGGGCTGACATGACAAATGCGTCGGACATTGCCTATCGAATTATTCGTAAATCGATCATCGATGGCGATCTAGTTCAGGGCGAGAAAATCAGCGAAGAGGCCATGGTACGGCTATGCGACGTCAGCCGCACCCCCGTGCGTGATGCCTTGCGTCAACTCTCCTTTGAAGGGTATGTCTTGCAGCGCAAAAATCAGGGCGCTTGGGTTAAATCCTGGTCCGATGAAGAAGTGAAGGAAGTGTATGAAGCGCGCGCCCGTATGGAAGGGCTGATTGTGCGTCTGGTGGCGGAAAAAATTTCGTCCTCAGGACTGACTGAGCTGGTACTGAACACAGAGGAGATGGCGCGGGTGATCGCGCAGGAGCAAGACCCTTTGGTCTTAGCTGAGCGCTTTCTCAACCTCAATCAAGCCTTTCACAACCAACTCTATGAAATCGCCAATAATCAGCGACTTTCCGACCTAATGCCTGCCCTATCGCCACCTCCTGTTGTACACAAGACTGCCAAAAATTTTAATCGGGAGCGGGTTCAGCAATCGAATGAAGATCACCGTGCTTTGGTGCGGGCTTTTTCTAAGGGTGACGCGAATTGGGCGGAGTCCGTCGTTAAATCTCATATTTATGCGGCTTATGTCAGCTACCGCGAAGGTATCCCAGCGTAAGAGATGACCCTGTCTGGGTGACAATAGAATTTGACACTTCATAATGCACCCCCTATATTGTATACAATATTAGTGTTTTTTGGAGAAGTCAGATGAAAAAACCTCTTGAGGGCGTTAAGATGCTTGACCTGACGCACATGCTGTCTGGCCCTTATGGCGCGATGATTTTGTCAGATCTGGGCATGGATACGGTTAAGATCGAACCGCCGGTTAAGGGCGAAGGCACGCGCCGCTTGCTAGAGAAAGATCCAGCCAATTCGATCCATGGCATGGGAGCGTATTTTTTTACCCTAAACCGCAACAAGCGTAGCGTCGTCCTCGACCTGAAAAGCGAGGAAGGCTTGCAGCAATTTTACGAGCTCGTCAGCGTCGCTGATGTCGTGATGAATAATTTCTCGGCCGGCGTCTCGAAAAAGCTAAAAATCGATTTCGACACACTGTCAAAAATTAACCCACGCATCATCACCTGCACAGTAACAGGCTTTGGCGAAACCGGCCCCGCCTTTCAGCGACCTGCATTCGATCAAATCGCACAGGCGTTAGGGGGTGGCATGTCGATCACGGGCAAAGACCCCGAAGATGTTATCCGCGCCGGAATTCCAATCGGCGACCTCGGTGGCGGCATGTTTGCCGTGATGGGTATTTTGGCCGCACTGAACGCGCGCAACACTACGGGGCGCGGACAACATGTCGATATTTCAATGCTGGATTGCCAAATCTCCATGCTCAATTACATGGCGACCATGGTGTCGATGTCAGGCGAAGTTCCGAAGCCACTTGGCAATTCTCACTTTGTGCATGTGCCCTACAACACCTTCACAACCAAGACCGATATGATTGTGATCGCCTGCGTTGCGGAAAATTTCTGGCCGGTTCTGGTTGATCTGTTGGACGATGATAGCCTGCGCGATCCGAGTTTTGAATTCGCCCCAGGGCGCTTAAAGCAAAAAGCCTTTATCGAGGAGCGCATTAATATGGCGTTAAAACAGCAAGATGCTGATTACTGGTTGGCGAAACTCGAAGAAGGCCGTATTCCTTGCGCCCGCGTCAATAATATTGCGCAAGCGATGGAAGACCCCCAGGTTTTGGCCCGCAATATGATCATTGATCTGCAACACCCAGTAGATGGCAGTGCGCGCGTACCGGGCAACCCGATCAAACTCTCCGAAACCAATGCCGAGACCTTCACGCCACCGCCACTTTTGGGTGCACATAATGAAGAGGTCTGGCGCGACTGGTTGGGGAAATAATCACCGCGCCGCTTAAACAATTTCAGGGAATAGAGTGATGAGCGAATTTATTTTTATCAACGACGTCGGACCTCGCGACGGCCTGCAAAACCAGTCGACGCAAGTCAGCCCCGAGGACCGCATCCGGCTGATTGAAGCATTGCTAGACGCAGGCGTACCAGGCGTTGAGATCGCGAGTTTCGTATCCCCCAAAGCGGTTCCGCGCATGGCTGGCGCCAGCGAGATTATGGAAACGCTCGCCAAGCGCGACGCCAATTTGAGCGTTTTGGTGCCCAATATGCGCGGCTATGAAATGGCACGAGCCGCTGGCGCCAAGATCGTCTCGGTGGTGCCATCAGCGACCGAAACCATGAACCAGAAAAACATCAATATGGGCTATGATGCGATTATGGCGCAGGCTGGTGAAATTATGGCGCAAGCTAAAGCCGATAATATTCGCGGACAAGCCTATCTATCAGTGGCGTTTGAATGCCCCTTTGAGGGTAAAGTC
Source organism: Alphaproteobacteria bacterium (assembly GCA_965660195.1). Classification (GTDB taxonomy): domain Bacteria; phylum Pseudomonadota; class Alphaproteobacteria; order RS24; family RS24; genus JAYODZ01. The sequence goes on along the minus strand of CBFHZM010000031.1, from coordinate 12,512 downwards.
GCCCCTGACCGGATCGTTGCCATGGCACACCAAATGCGGCAGGCTGGAGCACAAGAATTGATCGTCGCCGACACCATCGGGGCCGCAAATCCGATGCAGGTGAAAACATTATTCGATTTGCTGTTGCGCGATTTCGACAGCACGATCCTGTCGGCTCATTTTCACGACACACGGGCACTCGGCCTGGCCAACGCCTACGCCGCGATCAGCTGCGGGATCCGGAAATTTGATGCCTCAATCGGCGGCTTGGGCGGTTGCCCCTTCGCCCCCGGCGCCGCTGGTAATTTAGCGACAGAGGATATCGTAAGTCTGGTGCATCAAATGGGTTTTGAAACCGGGATCGACGAGCGTAAACTTAAAGCGGCCGCCGATTTGGCAGGGAGCTTCATTGGCGCTGCGATCGGGGGTCGGACAGCGGCCTGGACCGCCAAAAAACTGGCAGCTCAGCATTAAGCCCTAAGATAGCAATATTAAAACCGATAGGATAATTGCGATAGCGCCGATGAGCTCGGCGCGACTAACACGCTCTTTAAAGAACCAGACGCTAAACATGAGACTGAAGACGATTTCGATCTGACCGACCATCCGCACAGGAGCGACACCGTTCAAACTAAAGGCAAACAGCCACATAAAGGTCGTGATCGCCGCGATGCTTCCAGCGGCAAGTGAGACCGGCCCGCTAAGCAAACTGTCGCGCAGCTGCTGCCGATGAAAAATCACCATAAACAGGCCAAGCGACAGGGTTTGAAAGTAAATTGCTGCGACCGAAGTCATAATGGCATTGGCAAAATAATCCTGCCCCTCGAGGGTCTCGAGCGCAACCCGGTAAAGGACGGCACACATGGCTTGCGCAAATCCAGCGCCCAAACCCAGCGAAACCGACAGCCAATTGCGCGATATCAATGCACCACGCGGCAACCCCCGCCCCTTCGCCATGACAAATACTGCCAGCAAGCCAATGCCAATGGCAATCGCACTACGCGTATCGGGGATCACCGCCAGCAACAGCATCTCGAAGAAGGCAGCTTGGAGAACATCGGTTTTGGATAAGGCAATCGAAGTCGCAAAATTTCGCTGCTCGAAAGCGTAACCCAGAATGATTGTTAGAAGAATTTGCATGGTTCCGGCCATCGCGAGCCAGAAATAGAAGGCGAGTGGAAAATCCGTATACTGGCGCAACGGGTCCGGAATAATGGCTATAAGAACCACGGTGGCCAAGGGCACAGCAAAGACAAAACGAACAAATGCGCTACCAAAAATACCCAAGGCCTGGCGGGAGCGTTTTTGGATCACCGATCGGATGGATTGGCCCAGCGCCGCGGTCAGAGCGGCAATTACCCATAAATAGGGGGATATGATATCAGCCATAAAAGTCATCACCCTTGGAACCACATCATCGAGAGCGTCCCCTCGCCACTGGCCCTAACAAATTTCTGCACTAAATTGTACACCAATTTGACAAGTCCGAATGCACATTAACGATTAATCGTGAGGAAATTCCGCAAAAAGAAGTCCTCCCAAGGCTTGAAACCGAAAAAAGACACACCGAATACTTTGTAAAAAGTATACAAAACACTTGATTTCACGGAAATGATCACCGAGGATTAAGGCCTTGAAAAAGCCGCGAAGAGAACAATATTCTCCCAAACGGGGACACTGCAACTTCGAAGAAATGCAACGACGAAAGAGGTAGGCGCATGTATAAAATCGGCGTGGATGTGGGCGGAACTTTTACTGATGTTCTGCTTGTCGATACTCAGAATTCAAAATTTTTTACGGCCAAGGTACCTTCGACGCCGCATGATAGCTCGGAAGGCGTGTTGAACGGGATCCGAAAAGCGTGCTCGATTGCTGGCGCTGATCTCTCCCAAATCGAGGCCATTACACATGGCACGACGGTTGCCACCAACTCAATCCTTACCGGTCGTGGCGCGCGCGTCGGTCTGATTACGACCAAGGGCTACCGCCAGGTCTTGCAAATTGCGCGGTCCTATGTTCCCGGTGGTCTCGGCGGCTGGCTCTATTATCAAAAAACACCAGCTCTGGCGCCACTCGAATGTACCATCGAAGCGCATGAACGCATAAATGCCGATGGAAGCGTTCATGAGACCCTCAACGAAAAACAACTGCGCGCCGACATCGCCATTTTGAAGGAGCAGAATGTTGAGGCCGTCACGGTTTGTTTGATCAATAGCTTCACCAATGATGCGCATGAAAAACGAGTACGCGAAATCGTCGCCGAAGAACTACCGACCATTCCGGTTTCTTTATCGAGCGAGGTAATCCCAGAACTTCAGGAATATGAGCGGACAATCACAACTGTAGCGAACTCTTATGTTCGCCCCGAAGTAGAAAAATATATCTCCAATCTACAAAGCGAGTTCAAAAAGCTTATGGATGGCGCCAGCCTCTCCATTCTGCGGTCAGATGGCGGTCTGTCGACAGCTGATTCTGCCTCCAACTTCCCAGTTAATCTCTTGATGAGCGGGCCCGCTGGTGGTGTTGCTGGCGCGATTTGGGTTGGCGAACAAGCCGGCCTCAATAATGTCATCACCTTTGATATGGGTGGTACATCAACCGACGTGGCTTTGATCGAGAACGGTCAAGCCTTGGTCCGTCGCGAGACTACGGTGGGCGACGTAACCGTGCGGGCGAGCGCCCTCGACGTGCGTTCGATAGGTGCGGGCGGCGGCTCAATCGCCCACGTTCCCGAGCTAACCAGAGCCCTGCGGGTTGGTCCCGAGTCGGCAGGCGCCGTACCCGGCCCAGCCGCCTATAATAAAGGCGGTACCGAACCAACGGTGACCGACGCCAATATTGTTCTCGGCTACTTGCCAATGCAACAAAAACTCGGCGGCGACATGGAAGTCCGCCCCGATTTGGCCGAGAAAGCAGTCCAGAAAGTCGCCGACGCTTTAGGGCTCAGTCTCATGGAAGCGGCTGAAGGCATTATCAAAATTGTAAACGAGAAGATGTTCGGCGCCGTGCGCTTGGTATCGGTCGAAAAAGGCTATGACCCCCGCGACTTCTCATTGATGGCTTTTGGTGGTGCTGGCCCATTGCACGCCAATGCCCTAGGCGAATTGACACAAGCCTGGCCGGTGATCGTACCGCCCGGCCCAGGGATCCTTTGCGCATATGGCGACGCGACCACCCGCTTGCGGAATGAAGCATCGAAAACCATTATCGTGAATATGAAAGCTGCTGACGGCAATAAGCTTGAAGAGGACCTATTAGCGCTAGCAGAAAGTGCCAAAGACGGCATGGGGGCTGGTCAAGGCGGAGATGTGGACCCGAAAACGGTAGAGGTACGCTACGAAATCGATATTCGTTATTCGGGCCAAGGTCTCGTACTTTCGATCCCTGCCGATATGAAAGACATCAAGGCTGGAAAATTCGATAAAATTTCTGCTGACTTTGACGACTTGCATGAACAGCTCTTCACGTTCCGCCTAACCAATGAGAAGGAATTTGTGAACCTGCGGGCTATCGTCTTGGGTCCGCCGGCCAATGTCGAGCTGTCGGCCGAATCCGCCAGCAGTAATACTAAGGTCGAAGATGCCGCGATTTGCGATCACTCCTTTTATTACGAGGGCGCAACGCATGACGGCAAAATATATGACCGTGCGAAGCTGGAAGCTGGCCATGTTGTGAAAGGTCCAGCTGTTATAACTGAGATGGACTCGACCACGGTTGTGTTACCGGGCTACGAGGCTAAAGTAGACTCGCGTCTTAACCTCTTACTCTCGCCGATCGCGTAAGGAGAGCGCTATGCATGAAAAAATTCTAGAAACCAATTCCACCCCCTTCAAAAAGGTCGACGTCGATCCGATCACGCTCGATATTATTGAGAGCGCCCTGCGCAATGCGCGTGAGCAAATGGATGCGACACTGTTCCGGACAGCGATGTCGCCTGGTATCCGGGAGCAAGGTGACGCCTTTCCAATGATTGCCAACCGCGACGGCAAAATGGTCGTGGGCCAGTTCGGCTCCTTTATTCACGGCTTCATGGAAGCCTTTGAAGGGAAAATCGAAGACGGTGACATGATTTTCACCAATGATCCCTATAGCTGCAATGGTGCTGTCAGCCACTTGAACGATTATCTGGTCATTAAACCGATCTTTAAAGATGGACGTCATTTGTGCTGGGCCGCACATTTCGGTCATATGACCGATATTGGCGGTCGCGTTCCAGGTTCCCTACCAAATGAAGCACGCGAGATTTTTGAAGAAGGTGTCGCCGTACCACCGGTGAAGATCTTCCGCAAAGGCGAGCTGCAAGAAGACATTATCAAAATCGTTCTGCGTAACTCGCGTATGCCGCATTGGAACGAAGGCGACTTCAAAGGCGTCATCGCGGCCTGTAATATTGCTGAACGCCGCTGCCTTGAGATGGCCGAGCGCTTCGGCGATGACGTCTTCCAATCCGCCATGACCGAGCTTCTCGATCGCAACTGCCGTGCGATGCGTCAGTTGATCATGGATATGGTGCCGGAAGAAAAACAATTCTTCGAAGATTATATTTGCGACGATGCCCTTGGTGCCGGCCCCTATAAAATCAAATGCACGATGTGGCGCGAAGGCGAGCGGGTGATCTTTGATTTCGATGGTACCGATCCGCAAAGCCCAGGCTCGATCAATTTCTTCCTCAATGAAGAAATGTTTAAAATGTTCTGCGGTACATTTATGATTTCAGCCTTCGACCCGCAAATCCTGTTTAATGACGGCTTCTATGATTATATGGAAGTCCGAATTCCAGAAGGCTCGCTCTTGAAACCGCGCCGGCCGGCGGCACTTTCTTGCCGGACGCACGCTTTGGGGCGTATTTTTGACGTCTTGTCGGGCCTACTCGGCCAAGGCAACCCCGATTTCCTCTGCGGTGCTGGCTTCTCAGACAGCCCACACTTCATGTATTCGGGACGCGACCAAAATGGCGACTGGTACCAACTTTACCAAATTGGCTTTGGTGGTATTCCAGCTCGTCCGATCGGCGATGGCCCAGACGGGCACTCGCTGTGGCCGGGCTTTAAAAACGTACCCAATGAGTTTCTCGAGGCTTACTTCCCGCTTCGTATTGAGACTTACGAATCCATCATGGACTCGGGCGGGGCTGGCTATAATCGCGGTGGTAATGGCATCCGCATGGGTTATCGCTTCCTCGAGGATGGTGAGATCTCAATTCATGACGACCGCTGGCTGACCTACCCTTGGGGGGTAAATGGTGGCCGTCCCGGCCGCCGCAGCGAGAAAATTCTCGTGCGCACTGATGGATCGCAAGAGCTGTTACCCTCGAAATGCGACCGCTTTGAAGTCAAAGCTAATGACATTCTCTACTTCAATACCTGGGGAGGCGGTGGTGTCGGCAACCCACTCACGCGCGAACCTGAACGCGTCCTGAAAGATGTGCTATCAGGCTTGGTCAGCGTCGAAGCGGCGAATGATCTCTATGGCGTTGTGATCAAAGACTGCAAGCTTGACGCAGCCGCGACCGAAAAATTGCGCGCCGAACTAAGCCAAAAATCGGGCGAAGTGAAGCTATTTGACTTTGGTGGTGATGTGGAAGATCTAAGAGCCGCTTGCCTTAAAGATACCGGGCTCGAGCCACCGGCCAAGCCCGTCTTTCTCAATAATGGTCTCGCCGCCGAGTAAGGGGGCGAGATCCCACAAGGGGTAAATTATGGGTGTTCTCGATATCACGAGCGATGCGCAAAAGGCGTATGAGGTTTTGCTGGCTGGCGGCACCGCCATTATGCCGATGGATGTTGGCTATGCCTGGCTCGGGCGCACGCGCGATGCGATTATGCATATCTTTCATGAGAAAAAACGCGCCAACACCAAATATAATGCCGTGATTGGCAATCTCGACCATCATCGGTCGTTGCACATCACATCGACGCGCGGCGCAGAAATCGTTGCGGCAATTGTTGAAGATTATGATTTGCCGCTCGGCATTATTGCGCCATGCAATCCCGATCATCCGCTTTTCGCGGATATTGATCGTGATCTTTATTTGCGTAGTACGGTCAATGACACGCTGGCCATGTTAACAAATGCTGGCCGTTTCCATGCAGAAATAACGCGCTTAATGTATCAGTCGGGCCACATGGTGTTCGGCTCTTCGGCAAATATTTCGACCACGGGAACGCGTTTCCGCGCCGAAGATATCCAGCAAGAAATCCGCGATGCGGCTGATCTGATTATTGATTACGGCCCGGTCAAATACAGCCATCAGGGCATGTCATCGACCTTGCTGAATGTCGAAACATTAGAGGTCGTCCGCTTTGGCTGTTGTTACGAGAATATTGCGGCGATTCTAAAGCGGCATTTCCAAATCGACCTGCCGCCGCGGCCCGAAGCCTAAACGCATTTACCGATCGGCCAGTGCAGCCATAATATCATCGAGCATCATGACATCAGCGTAACGACGCCCAACGTCGCGCATATTGCTGTCATGCGCCTCTTGATCTTGATCACCACAACAATCTTCGGCAACAATCGTGCGGTAGCCATATGAGAAGCTATCAACAATCGATGCGCGCACGCAGCCGCTGCTGGTGCAGCCTGCAATAATAGTGGTATCAACGCCGTGCTTGGTTAACCAAGTCACAAGTGGCGTTTTGAAAAAGATCGACGGCGCCGATTTGGTGAATTCAAAAATCCGCTCCGGATCCGAAAGGCGGGGGTCAATTTCCGTCCAAGGATGGCCGATATAAAAGCCGCCTTCATAAAGCGGGGGGATTTTCCAATAGCCCATTTCATCGGGCCCCGTCCACGCCACGCGGCATGAAGCAACAGGAATATTTTTGGAGTGCGCAAAAGCGATCAAGTCAACCGTGCGATCAACGGCTGTTTGGATCAGCGGCGAGCCGCCAGTTGGGCTCGCAGGATCTGTGAAACCGATTTGAAAATCGACAATCACAACGGCACATTTTTGGCCGAAACCAATTTCTCCCTGGCCATAACCAGATGCTGCAAAATTATCCATGCGCTTGCTCCAAAAGTCAAAACTCAACAGCTCAAGCTTACTACCGCTGCTGCACTCTGTCATAGAAAATGTCATAAAAAATCAATTGTCCTGCCACCTATAGTGGCGAATGCGAAATTAGGCTTGCGGGGCGCGCTTATTTATAGCATCAGATCGGAATGCGCGATTTTTATAACTCCGATCTCCCGTCCTTTATCGTTATGGATGTCATGCGCGCCGCCGCCGCGCTGGAACAGCAAGGGCGCCATATTATTCATTTGGAGGTCGGACAACCGCAATCACCCGCACCGCAAGCTGCCATTCATGCGATCCGCCAAACGCTCGATGAGACCGCTGCCCACGGCTATACGCAAGCCCTCGGACTTCCCGAGTTACGCACAGCACTAGCAGCGCATTACAGCCGCTACTATCAAAAACCGGTTACCGAAGATCGTATTGTCGTGACGCTTGGCTCATCCTTAGGTTTTGTTATGGCGTTGCTGACCGCCTGCCCGCCTGGGGCCCGTGTTGCTTTGCCAAGCCCAGGCTATCCTGCCTACCGAAATATTTTAGGCCTTCTCGGCATGCAGCATATAACAATCCCGTTACGCGCGGCGCAGGGCTGGCGCTGTCGGGTCGACGATATTCATGCGCTACCGGAAAAGCCCAACGGGCTCATTCTCGCCAGCCCGATGAACCCGACCGGCGCCATCGTCGCTCCGGAGGATTTGGCCGAAATTGCCAGCTATTGCCACGACAATTCTATTCGACTGATCAGCGATGAAATCTATCATGGCATCAGCTATGGCAAGCCGTTTACAACAGCGCTCGACCTGTCGCCATCACTGATCATCGTTAATTCATTTTCTAAGTTTTTCTCCATGACCGGGCATCGGATCGGCTGGATGGTCGTGCCTGAAGACTTGATCGGACCAATGGAAAGATTGAACCAAAATCTTCTGATTTCAGTACCAACGCTCGGGCAAATTGCCGCCACCGCCGCTTTAAACGATCCCGACGCCCTAGCGGAAGTATCGGCCCATGTCGCCCGCTATGCTGCTAATCGCGAAATACTAATAGCTGGATTACCTGAGGTTTTGCTCGGTGAGTTTCCCGAGCCCGATGGCGCTTTTTACCTCTATGCCGATAGCCGCGCCTTGGGGGATGATAGCCGCCTGATTGCCCATCGACTGCTACACGAGGCAGGTGTCGCTGTAACGCCGGGCAGCGACTTCGATCCCGACGCCGGCCATTTGGCTTTACGACTATCTTTTGCTGGTCGTTCAGAAGACATGCACGAGGCCTGCGACCGAATTCGCAGCTGGGTTAAACAGACCAAAGGGTAAAACTATGGCATCGTCCGAGGATCTTCACATGGCAGCTGTCTTGGCGTCGACGCAGTCCATCGCGTTGGTCGGCGCCAGCCACAAACCGGAGCGGGATAGCTACAAGGTTATGGCCTTTCTCATCGACTGCGGCTATCAGCTCTTTCCCGTTAATCCAGGACTGGCGGGTCAGTCTCTCATGGGGCGCCGCGTCTATGCCTCATTGGCTGATCTTCCGGAGGTGCCAGATCTCGTCGATGTTTTTCGCCGCTTAAGCGATGTATTACCCGTTGTCGAAGACGCCATTGCCTGTGGCGCAAAAGCCATTTGGTTACAACAAGGCCTCATATTACCTGAAGCAGCCCAGATAGCCAGCACGCACGGATTAGCCTGTATAATGGACAAATGTCCAAAACAGGAAATTCCGCGCTTGCGCCAGCTAGGTCTTTTATGATGTTAAATCGCTGATTTTACGTTATATTTATCACCTATTAGAATCGTTAATTCCTATCTCAGCGCGACCTATGTACACTCTAGGTGGCCAAAATTGAGAGCTTAAGCCGCATCGGCATAGCTGCGAGGAGACAATCATGGATTTAGGTTTACGCGACAAAAATGTTCTGATCACGGGTGCAACCGCAGGTATCGGGCGGCGCATTGCTAATCTATTTGCTGAAGAAGGCGCCAATGTCGCAATTTGCTCGCGCACACCCGAGAGCGTTACGCGTGCAGTTAAAGAAATCAGCCTGATGGCCGATGGACGGATTGTTGGTAAAGCCTGCAACATCAAAAACAAAGAAGAATACGAAGCTTGGATTGAAGAGATGGCGGAAGAGCTCGGCGGCGTCGATATCTTCATCCCGAATGTGTCAGCCGGTGGTGGTAATGATAGCGAGAAGAACTGGTGGCGTAACTTCGAATATGACATTCTCGGCACCGTGCGTGGCGTCGAAGCGGTTCTGCCGCACATGGAAGCCCGCGGCGGCGGCGCTATCACCATGTTGAGCTCAACAGCAGCGGTCGAAACCTTCGCCGAACCGCAGCCATATAATGCGATGAAAGCCGCGTTGATCAATTACGCCAAGAACCTCAGCCAGACGCATGGCCCGAAAAATATCCGCGTTAATTCTGTCGCACCTGGCCCGATTTATTTCGACGGCGGGGCATGGGACATGATCAAAACATCGAATGCTAAATTCTTTGAAATCACCGAGAAGACGCATGCTTTGGGGCGCCTCGGAACACCTGAAGAAGTGGCAAATTGTATCGTATTTCTCTCAAGCCCTGCAGCAAGCTGGGTCAGCGGGGTCAATCTCGTGGTCGATGGTGGCTATACAAAACGCGTTCAATTGTAAAAGGACACTCATTTATGAAAGTCAGACGTCAGCAGGTTATTCAACGGACCGATAAGCCTGTTCCAGGCGGTACACCCGTTGCGAAAGCTCCAGATCCCAAGCTTGGTAACAAGCTCATCCCAGCCGACCGCTACACGTCGCACGAATTCAAGCAATTAGAATGGGAAAAAATTTGGTCGAAAGTCTGGCTCCTCGGCTGTCGTGAAGAGGATATTCCTGAAACTGGTGATCATTTCGTCACCGAGATCGGCCGCGAGTCGATCCTGTTGGTGCGACAAAAAGATGGGTCGGTAAAGGCCTTTTTCAATGTCTGTCTACACCGCGGCAATAAACTCGTTCACAGCTTCGAAAAGCCTGTCGAGGCCACAACGGCAGGCACCTTTAAGTGTCGTTATCATGACTGGGAATATGGGCAGGATGGTCGGTTTGTTGATATTCCGGACCTTGAAACCTTTCCACAAGGGGCGCCAAAATGCGGCGGCCTAATTGAGCGGCCATGCGATGTTTGGGGTTCGTTTGTTTGGTTTAGCTTGAACCCCGATGTTGAACCTTTACGCGATTACCTCGGCGTTATACCTGAACACCTCGACCCGTATCATTTCGAGCGCATGGTGCTGACCAAAACCCTCACCGTCGAATGGGATTGCAACTGGAAGGCTTCGGTGGACGCCTTTAATGAGAGCTATCATGTGCAGGGCACACATCCGCAACTCCTCTACTATCTCGATGATCTCGACATCCAAATCGATTGCTATGACAAGCATAACCGTTATCTGATAGCCTTTGGCGTTCTCAGCCCGCGCGTATTAGCGCCAGGTGAAATTCCGCCCCCCATTAAAGTGGTCATGAAGGGCGCTGGCATGGATCCAGCTGAGTATGAAGGCTCCGTGCATGATATCCGTAAAGATGTCCAAAAACACAAACGCGCCAATGGGCCTGCACAAGGCAAAGATTATAGCGACCTCAATGACGATCAATTAACCGACGATTATCACTATATGATCTTCCCGAACATCACGATGAATGTGCATGCCGATGACATGATGATGTTCCGACAAAGGCCGCATCCGGATGACCCCAACAAAATGTATTTCGACTATTATTTTTATGAATTACCCGATAATGAATTCGACCCTGAAACCTATCGGCGTCCAGTTCATAAAAATTATAAGAATGGCGAAATTTCACTTGGCCTGGTGATTAATCAAGACGCCTATAACCTACCCTTCGTGCAAGCCGGAATGAATAGCTCAGCCTATGAGGGGCTATGGATCGGCAATCAGGAACTGCGTATCCGACACTTCCATGAAACGATCGAGACTTATATCAAGGGTAAGGCAGGTAAACCGCAGCGCCGCGCGGCTACTCAATCGAAAACCAAAGCGCCGACGAAAAAGCGACGTTAGTCGTTGAGTCCAAAAATTGAGACAGCAGCAACATTCCGGTTCGGAATGCCACCGAGATTATGCGCCAGACCAAATTTCGGATCTTTCAACTGCCGATCGGCGGCACGGCCTAAAAGCTGTAGGTAAATTTCATATGTCATCCGCAGGCCAGACGCTCCGATCGGATGTCCAAAACATTTCAGGCCTCCGTCGATTTGGCAGGGAATATCACCCGCGGCATCAAATCGACCATCCAAAATATCATGCACCGCGCGACCATCATCCGATAGCCACAAGTCTTCCATCAGCACCAGTTCCGTAATAGAGAAACAATCATGCACTTCCGTCATGCTAATATCTTTGCGCGGATCGGAAATACCGGCTTCAGCGTAAGCGCGCTGAGATGCTCGACGTGTCGTAATTGTACTGGCCCCATCCCAAGACTGGTGCCCCATTTCAACGCCATTTGACGGCGCCAATTGCATCGCCTTGACTGTCACATAATTATCACCGACCAGCGATTTGGCAATTTCCGGCCGCGCCACAATCGCGCATGCCGCCCCATCCGATACGCCACAACAATCAAACACACCAAGCGGATAGGCAATTGTCGGGGCATCCAAAATTTGCTCAATGGTGAGGCGCGACTGCAAATGCGCCTTCGGGTTGATGGCGCCATTTTCATGGCTCTTCCAGGAAATATGCGCCATGGCCCGTTTCAACTCGGACATTTCCAGCTGATACTTTGCTGCATAGGCAGCACCCAATTGCGCAAAAGCGCCCGGCGCCGTGAAGCCCGGCTGATATAAATCCTCAAATGTGCCCTTGGTCCGCTCGGGCAACCCCGAGAAACCGGTATCTTTAAGTTTCTCGGTCCCCATGGCTAACGCAATATCGCAGGCGCCTGCAGCCACCGCATATACGGCACCGCGCAAGGCTTCAGTACCCGTTGCACAGAGATTTTCGACCCGTGTTACGGGAATATTTGGCAAGCGCAAATATTGCGACAGAGGATAGGCAGACTTACCGACATTTTGCTCGTCAAAGAACACGCCAAACCAACCAGCCTCGATTTGATCTTTCTCGATCCCAGCATCAGCAATCGCTTCTTCAAATGCCTCAGTCACCAAGTCTTCTGGACGCGCGTCCCAACGCTCGCCGAATTTACTGCAGCCCATGCCGATGATAGCGACTTTATCTTTGATACCTTCTGCCATTTAATCTCTCCGTTTCGGAATTGCCTTCCAGAAATATCGATGAAAGCCACGTTGCGTATCGATATCCTTAATCCGGAACTGCATTTCGACATCGCTGCCAATTTCTAACTCGCCGGGCGCGAAACCAGCCATCTCCATAAAAATATTTCCTCCACCATCGAAAGAAATATTACCATAGAGATGCGGCGGCGAACGGGTAAAAGCCAACCAGTCCTCGGTGAAGGACTTGACCTTTCCGGATCTGGTTGAAAAATGATAGGGTTCTT
>CBFHZM010000030.1:0-18634 GCA_965660195.1 Alphaproteobacteria bacterium | reverse complement strand
GCGTGCTGCAGGTTTGTCTGTTTGGCAGTTCGCGGCGCCAAGTCTAATAGTGACAATCGTCCTGAGTGCTTCATTGGTCCTAATTATTGACCCCTTGGCTAGTAGAAGCCGGACCTATGCCGACAAAATTGTCGCCGGCTTAAAAGGACAGGACCAAAGCCTCGATTTGTTGTCGACAGGAATTTGGGTCCGGCAATCATCTCCGAGGGGCTATTACATTATCCATGGCCGAAACGTGCGCGATACGAGCAATATGCGTTTATCGGATGTGACGCTTTATCATTACGATCTCGCCGGCGACATGACTGATCGCACTTTTGCAGCCGAAGCCAAAGTTGAGGATGGCGCTTGGGTTCTAACTCTAACCTCGGGGGAGGTTCAGCTTATCAGATCAGACGATGGCGTTGACGCAGAAGAAATCCGCGAACGTTTGATCGATGCCCGCACTGCACCGATTTGGCGATTACCAGGACAGATCGAAAGTGGGCGAGCCGCGGGTCTCGACATGACGTTGCACGAGCTTCGCCTTCATCGTCTGTTATCGACGCCGGTATTTTTGGCACTTATGGTATTAATTGCCATTGTCTTCAGCACCCCACGGGGACGGATTGTCTCGCTTGCAGGGTCTATTGGCCTCGCCATTCTCGCAGGCTTTGTAGCAAATATCGCGAGCCAGATTGTTGCAAAAATCGCTCAACTTGCCTATTTACCGACAGGCATTGCGGCGTGGGTGCCGAGCGCCATCTTGCTGCTTTTGACAATTTCTCTGCTTCTCGACCGCGAAGAGAGCTGAGACGCAAAAATATTGGAGTAAAGAAGAATATGACGGATCACCTGCTCAAGTCTGATTTCCCTGTTTATGACGAAGCGACCTGGCTGGCCGCTGTCAGCGCAGCCCTGAAAGGTGGGAGCGTAGATGATCTTGTCTCGCGCGAAGTTGATGGTCTCACGCGGCAACCACTTTACACACAAGCCAATGCTCCGATCGCGGCTGCCGCACACGGCACACCCGGACACCACCCTTATATTCGCGGCAGCCAGAGCCAACGCGATCCGCATTTGCCCTGGCATATTGCACAGCGCTATATTCCCGGCCGCAAAGGCGCCGATAATCGCTCCATGCTGCTCGACCTGACGGGCGGCGTCAGTGCCATCTTGCTCGATTTATCGCAAGGCGTCATCTCGCAGCAACAAGCGGATAAACTGTTTGGCGGCGTGATGCTTGATATCGCACCATTGGCAATGACACCGGGTATCAATATTGAAGATGCGCAAGCGCTATTTGATGCACTCTGGGCCGCACAAAATATTACAGTCGATCAGCAGCGCGGCTTCCTGAATGCCGACCCGATCGGTGCGGCTATAACGGCGGGTGCACCTCCTTCAGTCGATACCGTCGCCTCTATTTTAGCGTGGGGGAAAGACCGCCCGCAGCTGCGTCTGTTGACAGCAAGCGGCATCCCGTATCATGCCGCCGGCGCTGGCGAAGCACTCGAACTCGCGCTTATGGCAGCGAGCCTTGTGAGTTATATTGAGGCAGGCATCGATGCTGGCGAGTCCGCATCAACGCTGGCTCAGAAAACAACGCTATCGGTAGCGGCTGACATCGATTTCTTTGCGACCATTGCAAAACTACGTGCCGCGCGCCTGATTTGGTCACAAATTTGTACGGCCTATGATATTGCCGACACGCCGCCCTATATTATTGCCGAAATCAGCGAACGATCTTTCTCAACCATTGACCCCTGGGTCAATATTTTACGCGCCACCGTGGCCTGCTGTGGCGCGGCGATTGGCGGCGCCGATATGGTGGTCGTCGCCCCCTGTACCGCTGTGAGCGACGGCGATAATGATTTATCGCGGCGGATCGCGCGTAATACGCAAATTATCATGCAGGAAGAAAGTCATCTTGGTCATGTCATAGATCCTGCAGGTGGCTCTTGGTATATTGAGCGCTTGACGCAAGACCTCGCCGAAACAGCTTGGAAAAGTTTCCAATCAATCGAAGCGGCCGGCGGGCTACTGGCGCAACTGAAGGCCGGCAGTATTGCTACAACCATTAAGAAAGTGGCGACCGATCGGTTTGCGAAGAATAATAAACGGTCCGAAGCTTTGATCGGCGTCAGCGAATTCCCAAATTTGGAGGAAGCCCCTCTGACCGCGCGTGCCCCTCATGGCGTGGGCGATTTCCGCGAAGCACGCCTGGCGGAAAGTTTCGAAGCACTGCGGCAACGCGCCGAACCCGTAAAGCCAAAGGTTTTTCTCGCCGCCATCGGAACACCAGCGCGAGCAACAGCTCGGGTCAATTTCGCGGCGAATATTTACGCCGTCGGTGGGGTCGCGAGCTTAATCGGCGATGGTGGTACTGATGTCGATGCCATTGCCACAGCCTTTAAAAATAGCGGCGCCAAAATTGCCTGCATATGTGGTGCCGATGTCGATTATGACAGCTACGCTGAAGCACTTGCGCAAGCTTTAAAAGCCGCTGGCGCGGTTCACATTGCCTTAGCCGGTAAATCGCGCGAGATCGACGAAATTGACGCCTATTGTTTTGCTGGCTGTAATGCACTCGGCTTTGCAGAAACAATTCATACAACCTTAGGATTGGGGGCATAAGATGAGCCGTAAGCCAGATTTTAGCAAACTCGACCTCAATATATCTGCCGCCCAGAGAACCGATATCTTGGCGACACGCCACCGTCGGTTACCCGAAGGGCTCGATGTCAAAACACTCTACACACACGCCGATATTGCAGAGTTGCCTTACATCGACAGCCTGCCGGGTCTAGCGCCCTTTATCCGCGGCCCCTACCCCACCATGTATGTCAATAAGCCATGGACAGTTCGTCAATATGCTGGGTTCTCAACAGCAGAAGCCTCAAACGCTTTCTACCGTCGCAACCTTAAAGCTGGCCAAAAAGGCCTCTCGGTTGCGTTCGACCTCGCCACCCACCGCGGCTATGATAGTGATCACCCACGGGTTGCCGGCGATGTTGGTATGGCCGGCGTTGCTATTGATTCCATCTATGACATGCGCACCCTTTTCGCCGGTATTCCGCTTGACGAGATGAGTGTATCGATGACGATGAACGGCGCCGTACTGCCAATTATGGCGCTCTACATCGCGGCGGCCGAGGAGCAAGGCGTCAGCCCCGATAAACTCGCCGGGACCATCCAGAATGACATCCTAAAAGAGTTCATGGTTCGCAATACCTATATCTATCCGCCAAAACCTTCGATGCGGATTATCTCCGATATTTTTGCCTTCACTTCCGCGCATATGCCGAAATTCAACTCGATTTCGATTTCGGGCTATCACATGCAAGAAGCAGGCGCGACGGCTGATCTGGAACTTGCTTATACGCTCGCCGACGGCATCGAATATGTGCGGGCTGGTATGGCCGCAGGGCTCGACATTGACGCCTTTGCACCGCGCCTCTCTTTCTTCTGGGCGATCGGCATGGACTTCTTTACCGAGATCGCCAAAATGCGCGCCGCCCGTTTATTGTGGGCGCAATTAATGCGCGGCTTGGGGGCGCAGAATCCGAAATCCATGGCGCTCAGAACCCATTGCCAGACCTCGGGCTGGAGCCTCACGGCGCAAGATATTTATAATAATATCGTAAGGACTTGCATCGAGGCCATGGCGGCAACGCAAGGGCATACGCAATCGCTACACACCAATAGCTTCGACGAAGCGCTGGCCTTGCCGACCGATTTCTCAGCCCGGATTGCCCGTAACACGCAGCTTGTTTTGCAAACCGAGAGTAATACCACCAAAGTGATCGACCCTTGGGGCGGAAGTTATTTTGTCGAGCGCCTAACGCACGACCTCGCCCAACGCGCACTCGCACACATCACCGAGGTTGAAAAGCTCGGTGGCATGGCCGCCGCCATTGAGCAAGGCATACCGAAACTACGCATCGAAAAGGCCGCGGCGCAAACGCAAGCGCGCATCGATAGCGGGCGCCAAACCGTCGTCGGCGTCAATAAATTCAAGCTCGAACAGGAAGACGAGATTGACGTGTTGAAGGTTGATAATTCGGCCGTGCGTAAAGCTCAGATTGATCGCCTTCAAAAGCTCCGCGCCGACCGCGACGAAAGCAAAACACAAGCCGCCCTCGAAGCGCTCGCGCAGTGTGCAGCAACAGGCCAAGGCAATTTATTGGCCTTAGCCGTTGACGCCGCGAGGGCGATGGCGACGGTGGGGGAAATGTCGGATGCGATGGAGAAAAGTTTCAATCGCCATGCTGCAACACCGCAAACTGTGTCCAATGTGTATGGCCGCGATTATGGCGAACAGTCTGAGAGCTTTCTAAAGGTCAAGGAAATGGTCGCGCGCTTCAGCGAACGCGAGGGCTGTGCGCCGAAAATTTACATCGCTAAAATGGGCCAAGATGGCCATGACCGCGGCCAAAAAGTTGTGGCCACGGCATTCGCTGATCTCGGCTTTGATGTCGTCACCGGCCCGCTCTTTCAAACGCCCGACGAAGCCGCCCGCGATGCCATTGACGCCGGTGCCCATGTTGTCGGCGTCAGCTCCTTGGCTGCAGGTCACCTCACACTGGTGCCTGAACTGCGCGACAGTTTAAAGCAGTCCGGCGCTGAGAATATCATGGTGATTGTCGGTGGCGTTATTCCGCCGCAAGATTTCGAGGCCCTGCGCAAAGCAGGAGCAAAGGCCATCTTCCCACCCGGCACAATCATCCCTGATGCTGCGGCGGAGCTTATCACAACGCTGACAGCCCATCTTGGCCACAACGAAGCGGCATAACACCTAATCGTGCAAGCGAATAAGGCCCTCTTGGGCGGCTGAGCAAATTAGCTTGCCATCGCGGGTAAAAAAGTGGCCGAAATTCATGCCGCGCCCACCCGCACTGGCGGGCGAGTCTTGCACATACAAGATCCATTCATCGACCTTAAAGGGATGGAAGAACCACATGGCGTGGTCAAGACTTGCCGACTGCAGTTTCGGATTTAAAAAACTCAAGCCATGCGCCCGCAAGCAGGTATCGAGCAAGGTCGTGTCGGAAATATAAGCCAATAACGCTTGGTTAATATCGATATCATCGGGCATCGGCTCGGTAGCGCGGAACCAGACCATTTGCGCTGGCGCTTGTACCTTTGGTTCAAACATATTGCTGGGTGTTACGGGCCGCATCTCGTAAGGCCGCTTGCGAAGAAAACGGGCGCGAAACGCTTCAGGTAAACGATCAACATAACGCTCGCGGATCGACAAATCGGACTCCAGGTCCTCGGGCGGCGGCGCCTCGGGCATTGACATCTGGTGCATGAGGCCTTTTTCGGGGCGCTGAAAACTCGCTGCTAAGTTAAAAATCTGTTTGCCATGTTGTATGGCGATAACGCGGCGGCTTGAAAAGCTCTTGCCGTCGCGCGCGTGATCAACCTCGTAAATAATCGGACAAGTAGGATCGCCGGCGCGCAGAAAATAAGAATGGAAACTATGACAGACCATATCTTCGACCGTATGCGTCGCCGCCCTTAAAGCCTGCCCCAACACCTGCCCTCCAAAGACGCGCTGGCGATCCTCGTCCGGACTGGCGCCACGGAAAAGATTAACCTCGAGACGCTCTAAATTGAGCATATCGAGCAATTGCTTCAGTGTTTCTTCACTCATCAGCTTTCCCAATGCCGCGTTCAGATGAACGCGCCCTCACCGTGACTATGAACTAATTTTAGCCGGCACCAAAGTGACGCTCTCGCCGCAACCGCAAGCGTCCGTTTGGTTTGGATTATTAAAAATAAAACCCGACGACATTTTACTCGCTTCATAATCCATTTCGGTTCCCAGCAGAAACATTAGAGCTTTCGGCTCAATAAAAATGGTCACACCTTTATCCTCGATCCGCTCGTCGAGCGGCGAAGCTTCGGCGGCGTAATCCATGGTATATTCCATGCCCGCGCACCCGCCATTTTTAACTCCCAAGCGCAACCCCTGCACAGGCTCCTCGAGTGAGGCCATGATAGCTTGCAGGCGCTCAGCAGCGCGGTCGGTGATGGTGATAGCCTTCTTCATATTTTCAATCCTAACACGAACTGATGTTTGTCAAAACTGCAATTACCAACTCAAAACATATTCAAAGCAACTCGTGCTTCGTCCGACATACGGCTTGGGTCCCAAGGTGGGTCAAACACCATATTGACCCTCACATCCATCACCCCTTCGACCGAGCGGACTGCATCCTCAACCCATTTGGGCATATGCTCAGCCACCGGGCAACCCGGCGCGGTGAGCGTCATATCGATCGTAACATCTCGATCATCTGACACATCGACACGATAAATTAACCCCAACTCGTAAACATCGACGGGGATTTCGGGGTCGTAAACACTTTTTAGCGCTCCGATCAAATCATCAGTCAGTGCATCCAACTCTGGTGACACCGCAACCGGGGCTTCGGCTTCAACCTGCTCGTTTATCGCTTCTTCATTACTCATGACAGTCTCTTTATCTTGTCTGTTTCATGGCGGCTAGTCAAAAAACTGGATGGCCTTGGCCAGCGACTGGGCAAAAACATCAACCTCGTCCTCAGTATTATAAATTGCGAATGAGGCGCGTGCGGTCGCATTGACCCCAAGGCGCCGCATCAACGGTTGCGCGCAGTGATGACCAGCCCGCACCGCGACCCCATAGCGATCGAGTAAAGCCGAAATATCATGTGCATGCGCCCCCTCGACCGTGAAGGACACGATCGGGCTTGGATACTCCAATGGCCCCATAAGTTTGACCTTTGGGATTTGCAGTAAGGCGTCGCGCGCCCGCGCGCCGAGGGCATTTTCATGCGCTGCAACAGACGCTGGATCGAAGCGAGATAGATAGTCAAGCGCCGCTCCAAGCGCAATCGTCTCGATAATAGCAGGTGTGCCAGCCTCCAGCCGATGCGGTAGCCCCGCATAGCTCACACGATCTTCATGCACCTCTTCGATCATCTCCCCACCACCGCGATAGGGACGCATATCGGCAAGGCGCTCGGGCTTACCGTAAAGCACACCAACTCCCGTCGGGCCATAAAGCTTATGCCCTGACATAACATAAAAGTCACAACCGAGTTTTTGCATATCCGGCGAGAGATGGACCGCTCCCTGACACCCATCGAGCAGAATTGGTACATCATGCGCATGGGCACAGTTCACAATCTCCGCCACTGGCATTTCATAGCCCAACACATTCGACATATGGCTTAAGGCTACAAAGACGGTACGATCACTAAAAGCGGCTTGATAGGCTTCAAGGTCAAAGCCGCCTGTTTCATTCAACGGCACCCATTTCAACACCGCACCATAACGCTCACGCAAGAAGTGCCACGGCACGATATTCGCGTGATGCTCGAGCACACTGAGAATAATTTCATCACCGGCTTTAATGCGAGGTGCGAGATAGCTACTGGCCACCATGTTGATCGCATCGGTGGCCCCAGCCGTAAAGATGATCGTCTGGTTGCTCTCAGCATTGAGGAACGCCGTAACTTGGTCACGGGCCGCCTCAAACCGATCGGTCGCTTTATTTGAGAGATAATGCAAGCCACGATGCACATTCGCGTAGCCGTGTTCTAAGACATCGACCATGCAATCAATCACTTGGCGGGGCTTTTGCGCCGATGCGGCATTATCGAGATAAACCAGAGGCTTACCGTAAGGCGCTTCCTGTAAAATTGGGAAATCCTTGCGAATTTGATCAATCTCAAGCGGTGTAAAAACGCGACCCATAACTGTCATGTCACGCGCTCCTTTTTTGATTGTTCAAAATCAATTCCAAATTAGCGTCGAGATGTGCCGCAATAAAATCCGCCACTTGACCTTCTGGAAGCGTCTCAGTGACGTCGGATAAGAAGCCACGCACGAGCATTTGCCGCGCCACAGCCTCTGGAATGCCACGACTGCGCAAGAAAAATAGCGCATCTTTATCAAGTGCACCAACCGTTGAACCATGAGCGCACGCGACATCATCGGCATAGATTTCAAGCTCTGGCTTGACATTCATTTCCGCATTTTCAGCGAGCAAAAGAGCGCGGCTTTGTTGTTGCGCATCAACACGCTGCGCGTCCCGCGCGACCACAACCTTGCCCTGAAACACGGCCCGCGCTGTGGCGTCCACCAGCGACCGAATTTGTGTTTCGCTCGATGTGTCCGCCCTATTATGCGAAATCACGGAGGTTACGTCCTGATGCGCGCCCGCCCGCGCCAACAAAGCCCCAGACAGGCTCGCATGCGCTGCCGCATCGTCGAGATTGATCCGGCTTTCATGCCGCGCCACTTGCTCACCGGCAATGACGTGGTGCGCGACATAACGCGCGGACGCGCCGAGCGTGGCGCGCGTAAGAGTAATTGCCGCACCGCTGGTATGTAGCTTTATATGATTAACGACCCCACCCGCATCGATGGTGATATCCGAGACAACATTGCCGTAGCCACCGCCACGATATATCTCAAGCAAGGTGAGCGTGGCGCCGGCTTCAACATGTATTGCATGCCGCAAATGTTGTACTCCGTCTCCTTCATAGACAACGCACAACTCTTGTTGCGCCCCCTCCTCAACCGTTAAATAAGCACCACCCGCTAAAAGTGCCAAATTGAAGGCCAGCATCGCCTCAGCCGCATCATGACCAGCAATATCACAAATTAATGCGGGAGATTCCAATATTGGCCGTAGATTCAAGTCCGATGCATCTTTGAGCTCGATTGCGCCATCACTGAATTTTATTTGTGGCATGTCCGGCAACGGCCCCACCACATCAAGACCGGGTTGCTTGGCGGAGGGACGATCCAACAAACGCGCAAGATCCGTATAGTGCCACGCCTCAATACGCCGCGTCGGCAAGCCAAGGTCTAGCGCGCGTTGCCACAAATTCTTACGTAAATCGTCCAAAGCCGGCACCGCTGGCAAGCAGGTCTGGTCGAGATTGCGAATTTGTGCAGCGAAAGAGTCTGGATTAGGCATGGGCCGGCTCATTGTAACTTGCATAGCCTTCCGCCTCGAGTTTCAGAGCCAATTCAGGCCCTCCCGAAGCGAGAATTTTACCGCGCGCCATAACATGAATATGATCGGGCGTAATATAATCGAGCAATCTTTGGTAATGCGTGATCACCAGAAACGAGCGCGCTGGATCACGCAGACGGTTCACCCCTTCCGATACGGTTCGCAGGGCATCAATATCAAGACCACTATCGGTTTCATCGAGCACGGCCAAAGTCGGCATCAAAAGCGACATTTGCAAAACCTCATTACGCTTCTTCTCACCGCCCGAGAAACCAACATTGAGCTGCCGCTTCAACATATCGTCGGCCATACCTAATTCGGATGACTTCTGACGCACCAACCGCAAAAAACTCGCTGCATCCATTTCGTCTTCGCCACGCCCGCGCCGCAGGGCATTCAGCGCCGTTTTCAAAAACGTCATATTGGTGACGCCGGCAATTTCAAGAGGATATTGAAAGGCCAAAAACATTCCCAAACAAGCGCGCTCCTCTGGCGTCTTTTCCAATAAATCAACGCCATGGAAGAGCACTTGCCCTTGCGTGATTTCATAGCCATCGCGACCTGCGAGAATGTAGGACAGCGTCGACTTGCCAGACCCGTTCGGGCCCATAATGGCGTGTACCTCACCAGGATTGATGGTCAGCGAAAGACCCCGCAATATTTCCTTATCGCCGATCCGGGCATGCAGATTTTTAATATCCAACAAGGCTGTCATCCTACGCTTCCTTCTAGAGAGATACCGACCAATTTTTGCGCTTCAACAGCGAATTCCATTGGTAAATTTTGCAACACATCGCGGCAGAAACCATTGACAATCAGCGCCACCGCTTCTTCCGCATCGAGCCCGCGCTGGCGGCAATAAAATAGCTGATCCTCATTAATCTTGGAGGTTGTTGCTTCATGCTCCAACATCGCCGTCGGATTGCGCGATTCCACATAGGGCACCGTATGCGCCGCAGATTTATCACCGATCAGCAGACTATCGCATTGTGTGAAATTGCGGGCATTATCCGCCTTGGGATGCACCGAAACCTGACCGCGATAGACATTCGACGAACGACCGGCCGAGATCCCTTTCGAAACAATCCGGCTGGAGGTGTTTTTGCCGAGATGTATCATCTTCGTGCCGCTATCAACTTGCTGCAAATTATTGGAAATAGCGATCGAGTAGAACTCGCCCTGGCTGTCATCGCCGCGCAAGATACACGACGGATATTTCCATGTTACCGCTGAGCCTGTCTCAACTTGCGTCCACGAAATATGCGACCGCGCCTCGCGGCAGTCGCCACGCTTGGTCACGAAGTTATAAATACCGCCCTTGCCCTCACTATCGCCAGGATACCAATTTTGCACGGTCGAGTATTTTATCTCGGCATCCTCTAGGGCAACCAGCTCAACAACAGCGGCGTGCAGCTGGTTTTCATCGCGCATCGGCGCCGTACAACCTTCAAGATAACTTACATAAGAGCCGCGGTCGGCAATCACGAGGGTGCGTTCAAATTGCCCTGTATTGGCTTCATTGATCCGAAAATAGGTCGATAATTCCATCGGGCACCGCACGCCAGGTGGGATATAGACAAACGAACCATCCGAAAACACAGCCGAATTCAAGGCCGCAAAATAATTGTCTGATTTTGGAACGACGGTCCCGAGGTACTTTCGCACCAAATCTGGATGCTCCTTCACCGCCTCCGAAAAGGAGCAGAAAATCACGCCGACCTTGGCCAATTCCTCACGAAATGTTGTGCCGACGGAAACACTATCAAAGACAGCGTCGACAGCGACCTTCCGCACACCCGCGAGCACCTCTTGCTCCTGCAAGGGAATGCCCAATTTTTCATAGGTCCGCAGCAGCTCGGGGTCGACCTCATCGAGGCTTTTCGGCCCATCTGCCATACTCTTGGGCGCTGCATAATAACTCAGAGCCTGATAGTCAATTTTTGGGTAGTCGACGTGCGCCCATTCTGGCTCGGACATGGTTAACCACCGCTCATAAGCATCGAGACGCCATTCTAGCAACCAATCGGGTTCGTTTTTCTTTGCTGAAATGAAGGCAATGATGTCGGGATTAAGGCCGGGAGGCGCGCGATCAGCATCGATGTCACTGACAAAGCCATATTTGTAATTTTGTCCCGCAAGTGTCTCGACCTGCGATACTGTTTCCCGATCAATATTTGCTTTGACTTCCATCACCATCTTTACTCCGCAGCCGAGGGGCGTGAACCCGAAAACCGATTTTGCCAAATCTTAATAAAGGCCTCTGCCTCATTGGCTGCCTTTGACGACCAGCCAAAGCTGAGCCGCAAAGCGCCCGACGCTAAATCTGGAGCGACCCCCATTGCGCGCATGACATGACTGGCACCAACCTTGCCGCTCGAGCACGCCGCTCCCGAGCTAACGCTAACACCGGCAAGATCTAGCCCCATAACCAAAGTTTCAGCCCTGCTCGACGGCACGGCGAAACAACTCGTATTGGGCAGACGTGGAACGCTTCGGCCAAACACCATAAGATCAGGGTTGAGGTTCATTAAGCTCTGCTCCAAACGGTCACGTTCGGCGGCCAAATTGGCAAAGGCCTCGAGCCCATGAACAGCTGCTTGCAAAGCTGCAACCATGGCGGCGATAGCAGGCAGATTTTCCGTGCCGCTGCGCCTGCGCCCTTCTTGGCCACCACCATCAATTAAGGCACCAAGCCTCATCCCTTGTTTGATCAGCAAAGCGCCAGCGCCTAAACCGCCGCCAAATTTATGCGCCGAGACCGCCATCATATCAGCCCCCAAGTCACGGAAGCTAACGGCAATTTTGCCAACCGCTTGGCTCGCGTCACAAAACAACAAACTGCCATGCGCCCGCACCAGCGCCGCAATCTCGGCCACGGGTTGAAGAACACCTGTTTCATTATTCGCAGCCATTACGCAAACCAAAGCCGGTGAGGGATCTTCGAGCTTTTGGCGCACATCATCGATGCTAACAACGCCATTTTCATCGACGGCGATGTAGCCAATCGGCAGGCCTGCACTTTCGGCCGCCTTTATCACGGCATCATGTTCAACTGCAGAAACTAAAATCCGTTCAAAGGGCCTGGTTGACGCTTCCCACGCTTTAATCGCTTGATTGCACGCCTCGCTGCCGCCGCTGGTAAATACGACTTCTTGCGGTTTGCCCTGCAACAGCTCCGCCAGCACCTGCCGCGCCGCTTCAATTTTTTGCCGCGCAGAGCGTCCCTCATAATGCACCGAGGATGCATTCAGGGATTGGCCAAGGCATTCGGTAAAGGCCGCTATGGCCTCGGGGCGCATAGGGCTGGTTGCATTATGATCCAGGTAAATTCGCTGCATCACTCGGCCGCCTCAGTTGATGCCGGCGCCGCCAGCACGACCTCAGTTGCAAACTCACCGCTGACAACATCGGCCAACGAAATACCATCAAAGAAAGATCGGATATGATCGCTCAGGCGCGACCACAAGTCATGCGTCATGCAGCGCGTTGTTTTATGACCACAGCCCGCCGTCGACTGACACCGTGTCACATCTACCGGCTCATCGACCGCATCAATAATTTGCCCCAAGGCGATGCGGTCGGGCGCCGCTGTGAGATGATAACCACCTTGCTTGCCGCGCACGCTCTCAACCAGACCAAAGCGTCGTAAATCAACGAAAATTTGCTCGAGATAATTCAGCGAAATATCCTGCGCCGCGCTAATCTGGGTTAAAGACAGAGGATTGCCGGCATGCGAACCCTGCCGTGCCAACTCGACCATCGCCATGACAGCATATCGTCCGCGCGTTGAAATCTTCATAAGTCTATCTTTTCCCAACAATAAAATTATTTTCTTGCATTTGGACGGCGGCATTGGTTAAGACCTCAGTCCATGCCGTCGATATAGTAATCCTGACTAGAATAGTCAAGATTAGCTAGTCGGCAAATTACTGCGACACATTGGCGACGCTCTCGCAAGACGGCGGCGCAAACACCAAGAGAGGACTTATAACTATGCCGGAGGTAATTTTTGCTGGCCCAGACGGTCGTCTCGAGGGGCGCTTTACCCATAACAAGAAAAAAGGTGCGCCGATTGCGATGATTTTGCACCCCCTACCGCAATTAGGGGGCAATATGAACAATGCCATCACTTATGACCTGTATCATGAGTTTGTGGCCCGCGATTTCTCAGTATTGCGCTTCAACTTCCGAGGCGTTGGCCGTAGCCAAGGGCAATTCGACAGCGGCATAGGCGAGCTATCCGATGCCGCATCGGCACTCGACTGGTTACAGTCGCTATGCCCGGATGCGCGCCAATGCTGGATCGCTGGCTATTCGTTTGGCGCTTGGATTGGTATGCAGCTCCTTATGCGTCGGCCGGAGATTTCTGGCTTTATCTCGATCGCACCTCCCGCCAACCTATATGACTTTTCCTTTTTGGCACCATGTCCGGCATCAGGCCTCATCGTTCAAGGTAGCGCCGACCGCGTGGTACCGAAGGAAGATGTCGACAAGCTGGTTGAGCGTCTGCATGCGCAAAAAGGCATCGAGATAACCTACAAGGTTCTGGCACAGGCCAACCATTTCTTCGAAAAAGATATGGATGCGCTCAAAAGCGAGGTCAATGCTTATCTTGATCGTCGCATTCCGGAAATTGGCGGCCTGTAATTAAGCATTAAGGCAGATTAATTCGACCACCAGATAGTGGCTGGGTGACACCCGTTGTCTCGGGCAAGCTCAGCACCATGCCGTTCATACTGCGCACCGCCAACCATGCAAACGCCTGCGCCTCAAGCGCGTCCCCGTCCCACCCGATATGTTCGCAGGCAAATACGCGGCCAGCCAAATGCTCGCCGAGCAAATGCATCAGCCAAGCATTATGTCGCCCGCCCCCACAAATAATGAAATGGTCAGGTTGATGCGGCAAGAGATCAGTGGCCCGCGCAATCGATTGGGCTGTAAATTGCGCGAGATGCGCCGCGCCGTCCGCGGCTGAGAGATTAGCAATATCGTTCCATGGAACAAAGTGATTGCGGTCTAGCGACTTTGGCGCAGGCGCCTTGAAATAAGGATGTTCTAACCATCGATCAATTTGCGCTTGCGCGAAACGCCCCTCGCGGGCCAGCGCTCCGTCGCGGTCCATAGTTTGGCCTGTGTGCCGCATCATCCAGTCATTGAGCAGCGCGTTGCCAGGCCCTGTGTCAAATGCAAGTATTTCGCCCATATTTCCTAAAAACGTCATATTTGCCACACCGCCAATATTGATCACCGCGCAAGGAAGATGCTCCTCGGCACATAACGCGGCATGGAACAAAGGCGCCAGCGGCGCACCCTGCCCGCCAGCAGCGACATCATCGATGCGAAATTGATCTACAACTGGAACTTTAAAGGCACGCGCCATGCGGAGACCATCGCTTAACTGAACCGTTAGATGATGCGCCGGATCATGCCACACCGTCTGACCGTGAAAACCGATAAGGTCCAGCCTGTCGTCCCGACCAGACCGAAAGGCGCTAATTGCGTCAATATGGGCTTGCGTGATTTCGGCTCGCAAAAACTCGACCTCTGGATCATTAGTCCAATCGATCGCGCCGTGTTGCGCACGATCCAAAAATTCTCGGATCTGCTTGGCCAGATCCATCGGCATGGGGTAACTCTCAAACCCCAAAGCGTCGATCTGCCTTTCACCATCGGTGTCCAGCAAGGCGACATCAATACCGTCTAGCGAGGTTCCACTCATTAGCCCGATAACCCGCATCTTCATCCTTCCAACTTTGCCGTATTTTCCAGTATTGACCTTTCGGCCCGTTTTCCGTAACCCTTGCGCATCATGGAGAATGATTGGCCTGCTTTCAAATCGGAATTTATGCAATCCTTGCAACAGCGGGGATATTTGCATCAATGCTCCAATGCCGCGGAACTTGACGCACTTGCCGCCAGGGGCGAGCTAATAGCTTACACTGGCTATGATATGACGGCGAAAAGCCTTCATGTCGGCAACCTCATTTCAATTATGATGCTGCGCCGCTTGCAGCAAGCTGGTGGCAAGCCGATCATTGTTCTGGGCGGCGGTACGACGCGGATCGGCGACCCCTCTGGACGCGATGAAAGTCGCTTATTGCTGTCAGAAACGCAAATCGCCGAGAACAAAGCCAGCATCGAACAAACCTTTAAGAGATTTTTGCACTTTGGCGATGGCCCAACCGATGCCGTCATGGTTGACAATTATGACTGGCTCAAAGGCCTCAATTACATCTCGTTCCTGCGCGATATTGGCAGTCATTTCTCAGTCAATCGCATGTTGAGTTTTGACAGCGTGCGCCTACGGCTCGAGCGCGAACAACCGCTCAGCTTTATCGAATTTAATTATATGATCCTGCAGGCTTATGATTTTGTCGAATTGTTTAAAAACTACAAATGCCGATTACAAATGGGCGGTTCGGATCAATGGGGCAATATTGTCAATGGGATTGAATTGGGCCGCCGTACCGAACAGGCGGAGTTGTTTGGCCTGACAACAGCTTTGCTGACAACCGCATCGGGCGCCAAAATGGGTAAGACCGCGCAAGGTGCGGTGTGGCTAAGCGATGATATGCTGTCGGCTTATGATTATTGGCAGTTCTGGCGCAATACCGAAGATGCCGACGTAATCCGTTTCCTCGCTTTATTTACCGACCTACCAATGGCCGACATCGAAGCCTTAGCGAAACTCGAGGGCGCCGACATAAATCAAGCAAAAATCATACTGGCGACCGAAGCCACCCGCCTCGCCCATGGTGACGCGGCTGCCCAAGCTGCGGCTGCAACGGCGGAGAAAACTTTTGGCGAGGCCGGCCGCGACGACAATTTGCCAAGCAAAGAAATTGACCAAGCGGCGCTCGAGGCGGGGCTGGGCCTACTCGAAGCTTTCGTGTTAGTTGGCTTTGCATCATCAAATAGCGAAGCCCGTCGTCTTATTCAAAATGGTGGCGCTCGGGTTAATGATCAGGTCGAAAGTAACATGCAACGCGTTCTGACGCTGTCTGATCTCGATAACCAAGCCATCAAACTGTCTGCTGGCAAAAAACGGCACGCCCTGATCCGCCCGAAGGCTTGAGCTAGCCCTCGCCCTGTCACCTCGCTTCCATCGATATGAAATTATTTCGACTGACTTGGCGCGTCGCTTGGGCGATCGATTGTGCCCGCACCGATTTGGAAAACTTGCCGAATAATACCTGGCGTCAGAACTGATAAGGGGTTCACAAATATGCTCGGCTCACGTGTCAAACCGTAAATGCGATAGCTAACACCCAAAATACCCTCGCCTTTGGCACCGCCTAACACGGAGCCAAGAATCGGTATTTTCCCGAAAAAGCTATTCAATGCATAGGCTGGCACCAATGTCCCTCCGATGGAGAGCAAGCCAAACTTGTGATCGATCGCGCCACGCGCAGACACCCCTAAAGAAGGGCCCCTAATGACGCCATTTCGAATATCAGTGCGGCCATCAAAATACGAAAAATCGCCTGTTGCTTGACTAAACCGCAAACCCGAGCCCGAGAGCGTATCGCTCAGTCCTGTCAGTGAAGCCATAGATAAAAGCTGGGCTAATACGGGGACCTTCTGAAGTTGAAACGCCGCGAGGGAATATGTTCCACTAATGGACGCCATACGACCCTTTTCAAGCTCGATGGGGCTATCATATACCTCTCCCGAAACACTCAAGGCGCCGCCCTTCATTTGCTTCAACAGGTCTAACCCAACCAAAATATTTGCCGTATCTTCTGACTGTAAAAGAAACCTGCGCGTCGTCTCCGTATCGCGAAATAATTCGCCATAAAGCTCCGTGCCGTCAGCAAAGCTTGCCGTTACGTTCGCTTTTTCGACCTTACCATTAACGCCCAAAGCTGAAACCTGCATGGGACCGAGCGACACATTATGCGCACCTTTAAGTTCAGCAATTCGTGCCGATAGGCTAAAGCGTTCTGGTAGCAGCGGCAAAGCGAGACGCGGGCCGCCTCGAACATCGGCGAATTTACCCACTGGTTGGATCAAAGGCAGAGGCGGTGGCGGATTATTTTTAAGGAGCTTTGAAATATCGAAGCGATCCCCGAGAATATTCAACATCAGGCTATCATCCTGTGTCTGCGTGTTCACCGCTAAATCATACAAGCCAGCAAGCTTGAAGACCGGAATATTCAAATACAGCAATCGGCCATTTTTAGCGGCCATATCCAGCTTCACCTGATCATTTGCCGCTTGATAGCTGGCCGATACAGCCGCAATGCTTCCATCTTTATCAATGCGAACAACGCCTTCCATTTGCGCCGGTTGACCAGGCTCTTTCACATACGCGAGAAGCTTCGGGTGTAGCTGTGTTGCGCCGAGATCAGCGGTGAATTTGACTTCACGCTGTCCAGAGCGCAGAAAAATAATGTCTGCTTTCACGTCAGCAGATCGTGAAAAATGCGGCACTAAAAATCCGAGGTGAATTTGCCCTGCCAAAACTGGAGGCAATTGCGTCTCGGCATGAATCATAAATGAACGCTCGTCCTCAATCGGATAACTTTTACCGCTAGCTTGGGTCGGCACGCCATTGACCGCGCCCTTGCCCTCAAATCGAAAAACCCCTGGCGCGACCTGCAAGTCGAGCTGCGCATTTTTAATATCATAGCCAAAGTCCGTTAGATCGAGGCTGGTCTCAGTCGTTTGCGCCAATACGTTAAACTTCACTCGCCGGTCAACGACCTCAAGACCCATGGGGATTCCCAGCTCGACCAGAGCTTCAGCCTCTCCCGCAACATCCTCCGCCGTAAAAGGCAACTTATCTAAGGCCTTGAAAGGTGGCTGATCTAACACCCGCAGTGTATCCCGCATAGGGGCACGCAACCTAAAATTAACCTGCCCCAAAGCGACAGCAGTAAAAAAAGGCGGCGAGATAAACTTTCCTTCAGTCAAATAGCCAATGGCTGGCAGAGTATTGTCCACGCCTGGCTCAATTTGGCTCAAGTTAATCTCGCCCTGATCAGCCTCGATGGTTACTTGATGACCATCAATCAGAATGCGGCCATTTAACTTTTCCAAGCTCGGAAGCGCATGGTGGACGCGCAATTTGGCATCGGAATAAACTAATTCAACATTCACAAAATCACGCGCTGGGCGCTGTTTATTTTTTAGGTGCTGTAGCGACCTTGTATCGCCCGCTAGCTTAATTTTTGCTGTTTGCAATCGGCCAGCCAAAACATTTTTATCAATCCAACCACGCGTTTTCGGAGAGACTTCTGGCGGCCACAAGGCCAAAACATTCCTTAATGTTGTGTCTTTAATGTTAAGGACAGCGGAAAACTCAGTCTCTGCGCGATCATCATTGGCGAGCTCTATGCGGCCCGTTGCCTCCACCCCAACGCCTGCGATCTCAGCCCGCGCCGCGCTAATATCAAGCACTTCATTTGCAAAATAATAGGTAAACTCGGCACGGGTTCGCCGCCCGTAGCGGATTGTCGCATCACCAGGGAGGCGGAAACCAAACTCTTCCGATACCAACTCACCTCCGAGGCGCGACACAACCCCCGTGTCATCGAGATCATAATCGAGCAATCCTGAAAATTGCGCCGTCTGATCGCCAATGGCAATCTCGCCATCAGAGACAAGTACAGATCGATCTACGGCATCAACATC
>CBFHZM010000029.1:0-19001 GCA_965660195.1 Alphaproteobacteria bacterium | reverse complement strand
CCGCGTCAGCGACGGTCAGAATGGTTTCAGCCGCATCGTCCGGAATTTCAATATCGAATTCCTCTTCAAAGGCCATAACCAGCTCAACGGTATCGAGACTGTCGGCACCAAGATCGTCAATAAAGCTCGCGCTCTCGGTAACTTTTTCCGCCTCAACGCCCAAGTTTTCGACGACAATTTTCTTAACCCGTTCGACAACTGAATCGCTCATTTCATCTTCCTTATGCTGATGACCACACTTTATGTGGCCTTTACCCTCCAAACATGGTGGTCAACCATGTTAGGCGCTCTCTAACATCGTTTTTCAGGCTTGTCTAGCAAATGAAAAGCCTAAAATACGGACGAATTTATATCATAGCCATTCCGCCATTAATGTGAAGGGTTTGCCCCGTCACATAGGCGGCATTTTCACTGGCTAAATAGACACAGCCGGCCGCAATGTCGGCCCCCTCGCCCAAGCGACCAGCAGGAATAGACTGCAATAAGTGAGCGCGCTGCTCTTCAGGTAGAGCGTCGGTCATGGGTGTGGCGATGAAGCCGGGCGCAACGCAATTAGCAGTTATATTACGGCTGGCAATTTCTTGCGCCAGTGATTTGGTCATGCCGATCATACCCGCCTTCGAGGCTGCGTAATTGGTCTGCCCTGGATTGCCCGTTACACCGACGACGGAGGTTATGTTGATGATGCGGCCATAACGGCGTTTCATCATGCCTTTGACGGCGGCGCGGCACATTTTGAAAGTCGATGTTAAATTGACCGCGATGACGCGATCCCAATCTTCATCCTTGAGGCGCAGAGCTAAATTGTCGCTCGTGATACCTGCATTATTAACCAGAATATCGAGCCCCCCCAGCACCTCTTCCGCACGGGAAATCAGATCGGCTGGACCGGTCTCGGTTGATAAATCTGCAACCAGCACATGCGCCCGCTCAGCAAGCGACGCCGCCAACTCTGCAAGCACGGCTTCTCGCGTTCCTGCCAACCCCACAGTGGCCCCAGCCGCATGCAATGCGGTGGCAATTGCACGGCCAATACCACCCGACGCACCGGTTACCAACGCCGTTTTACCGCTTAGATCAAACATCGTCATTGCTATACCCTCTCGTTAATGCTTAAGCGTCTCGACAAAACTTTTTACGGCTTCGAGCGACGATAGAGAAATCGCCTTTAGCCGTTCATCATTGCGCTTGGCCAGTCCCGTCAAAACCTTGCCAGCACCGACCTCAATCAAGTCAGTAACGCCCGCATCGGCCATCCACATCATGCTCTCGCGCCAGCGCACGCGGCCCGTCACTTGCTCGACCAGAAGCCTACGAATATCTAAGGGATCGGTTACTGGCTCGGCTGTTACATTGGCCACCAGTGGTACACACGGAGCCATGATATTAGTTTCAGCCAGAGCCGCTTGCATCGCTTCAGCGGCTGGCGCCATTAGTTCACAATGGAAGGGCGCGCTGACAGGTAGCTCAACCGCGCGCTTGGCACCTTTTTCTTTTGCCATTTCGATGGCCCGAGCGACAGCGCTTGCCGAGCCCGAAATAACAACCTGTCCAGGCGCATTGTCATTAGCCGCCTGGCAAATGTCGTCGCCGATACTGGCGGCAGCAGCCAGCGACGCGCAATCTTCGAAATCTAAGCCCATAATCGCAGCCATAGCGCCAACACCGACTGGCACGGCACGTTGCATGGCTTGACCGCGTAATTTCAACAATTTGGCAGTATCGCCAAGCGCGAGGGCGCCACTTGCGGTCAGAGCCGAATATTCCCCTAAACTATGGCCCGCAACATAGCTCACCTGTTCAGCCAGCTTAAACCCATGCGCCTCCAAAACGCGCATCGTCGCAACCGATACCGCCATTAGCGCTGGCTGCGCATTCTCGGTCAGGGTCAATTCGCTCTCTGGCCCATCCCACATGATCTGCGATAAGTTTTGGCCAAGCGCCTCATTGGTTTCCTCGAAGACGGCTTTGGCCTCTGGGAAATTTTCCGCCAAATCGCGTCCCATACCCACCGCTTGGCTACCCTGTCCGGGAAACACACATGCCTTGCTCATCGCCTTCTCCTGATACCTATCTATGGACGTATTGCCTCTGGATGTAACAGCGTAAATCGAACTTGCCAAGATATTCTATGTTGTGTAAGACAAGCGTTGCATCCGGTTGGGGGCTGAAAGGATCTCTTTGCCATTGGGGCTGAGAGCGAAAAATAAGTAAATCTCTGGATTTGCCTGTTT
Source organism: Alphaproteobacteria bacterium (assembly GCA_965660195.1). GTDB lineage: Bacteria > Pseudomonadota > Alphaproteobacteria > RS24 > RS24 > JAYODZ01. The sequence continues at coordinate 16,767 of CBFHZM010000029.1, read as the reverse complement.
TGAGCGTGATCCCTTGTCCTCGCTCTTGCGTTCATCTGTGGGCCTCCGTTCTGGCTCGCGGGAGGCTCGGCGCCGGATCTTGAAGAAGGAGAGAGGCCTATGGCTTTATACGAGCACGTCTTCATTGCGCGTCAGGATATTTCTGAGCAGCAAGTTGAAGCAATCACATCACAAATTAAGTCAATTATTCAAGACTATAGCGGTTCGGTTGGCAAAACTGAATATTGGGGCCTGCGGAGCCTCGCCTATCGGGTAAAGAAAAACCGGAAAGGCCATTATTCGTTGCTGAACGTCACCGCCAATCACGACGCCATTGCAGAGGTTGAGCGCCAATTGAGCTTGCATGATGACGTTCTGCGTTACATGACCCTGCGCGTTGACGAGCACGAGACGGGGCCTTCGGCACCGATGAAAAACAAAAATCGTGAGGAACAACGTCGCGCCGAACGCCGTGACTATAACGACACCTCATCCGAAGCTGAAGGAGAGTAACCATGAGCCAAGCACGTCGCCCCTTTGGCCGTCGCCGTAAGTCTTGCCCTTTTTCAGGCGAGAACGCACCTACCATTGATTACAAAGACACACGTTTGCTGCAGCGCTATGTATCCGAGCGCGGCAAAATTGTGCCACGCCGTATCACCGCTGTGTCAGCCAAGAAACAACGAGAATTGGCGCAAGCCATCAAGCGCTCGCGCTATATGGCTCTGATGCCATATGTTGTCGACTAAGATCCAAGCAGCGCTTAAATGACCGCGGCTATTGCCCTAAGAAGTTTGATTGCCGCGGTCTTTGCGCTGTTATTGTTTCTCGGAATCGTCACCATACCCCTGGCTCCACTTCCGCTATTTTACGTTGGTCTGACCGCCTCGCCCAGCAGCCTATTGTTGGCCGGAGCGGTGTATGCAGTGCTCGCGGCAACTTTGATCGGCTGGCCACTCGCCCTAACAACACTTCTGCTTTTTACTCTACCCGCCTTTTGGCTAACGCGTTTGAGCCTGCTCTCACGTATCCGAAGTGACGCGTCTGCTGCGGCGCCCAAAGATACGGGGCAGAGTTATGAGTTCTATCCAGCGTATAAGCTCATTCTTTGGGTTACGGGCATGGCTATTATGCTCGTTTCGCTGATGTTTGGCCGCTTTGCGAACGAAGTCGGCGGCCTACCTGCCGTTTTTATCTCGCTGTTGACCAGCGAACCGACGACCGCCGCCCTGTTCGGGCTAGACGAATTGGGACTCGAAGACAGCTCTATGAGGGTGGTGGTGGCAACGATGCTAGTGACCGCAGGCGCCAGCTGGGCCATTTCGCTCATCGCCACAATGGTGCTGGCGCAACGCTTGGCGGAATGGACAAAACTCAACCTACGCCCGCAACAAGATCACGATGAGCTGAGCCTACCCTCTTTTCTCGACGCACTTTTGCTTGGATCTATTATCCTCAGTTTTTTCCTTGAGGGTGCTTGGTCAATCTATTTCGCCGCCATCGCATTATGCTTTTTAATTCCATATTTTCTATTGGGTTTATCGGTAATTCATGCTATTTCACGCCCACTCGATGCGCGTGTTTGGATTTTATCGACGCTGTACCTGTTCCTCTTGCTGTTTTTGTGGCTTGGAATATTGGTAGCTCTTTTGGGCTTGATTGAACCCTTGGTGAAGCTAAGACAGCGATTTGGCATACTGAATACGGCACGGAAACAACCAAAAACACGGTCGGATGATACTGATCCGCCGGAGAAGGAGTAGAGAATGGAAGTCGTACTTCTGGAGCGAGTCGCCAAGCTTGGACAAATGGGCGATGTGGTAACCGTGAAAGACGGCTACGCCCGAAATTTCCTGTTGCCGACGGGAAAAGCCCTACGCGCCAACAAAGCTAATCTGGCACAGTTTGAAAGCCAAAAAGCCCAGCTTGAAGCTGATAACCTCGAGCGCAAGCAAGACGCCGAGGCCGTCAAAGCTAAAATGGATAATCAGAGCGTTATCATTATCCGCCAATCAGGCGACACCGGTCAGCTTTACGGCTCAGTCAATTCGCGTGACATTGCTGCCGCCCTGACAGAGAGCGGCTTTTCGGTTGCCCGCAACCAAGTCGTCCTCGACACCCCGATTAAAGTTCTCGGCATGTATGGCATTCGTATTGTGCTACACCCCGAAGTCGATAGCCTGATCCAAGTCAACGTAGCCCGGACGCAGGAAGAAGCCGAGCGTCAAGCGCGTGGTGAAGTCGTCACCGGCAATAATGCTCAAGATGAAGCTCTCGAGGTCGCTGAAGACATGTTTGAGGAAGGCGCCGCACCGGACACCGAAGTCGCCGACGGCATGGATGACAGCGCTGAAACGCACACCGAAGAGAGCACCGACGAAGACGCCTAAAGCGTTTATCGCAAACTGTTCACATTGTTCAGGGCCTGTGTAAAACTTTTTACGCAGGCCCTTTTCTTTTCGCTCGGATTCCGCAGTCTAATTGCTTATGGTCGAGCCCATGGAAGTCCCTATTCGCCAAATCACACCCGAAGACACTGAGAACCAAAGCCTGCCGCACAATATCGAGGCTGAGCAAGGCCTATTGGGCGCTTTGCTATTGAACAATGACAGCTTCGATCGGGTCTCGGATTTTTTGCGGCCGTCGCATTTTTTTGATCCCGTTCATGAACGCATTTTCGAAAATATCAGCCGCATCATCACCAATGGCAATCTCGCCTCCCCTGTTATCTTAAAAACCTATATGGAAGACGATGCCGGGCTCAACGAGCTGGGCGGCGGCGCTTATTTGGCTCGCCTCATATCCAACGCAACAACCATTGCCAACGCGAAAGAATATGCCCGCAGCATTTATGACTTAGCCGTGCGGCGCGACCTAATCGCGATTGGCGATAGGATGATTTATGACGCGCAACACGCAACGCTCGACAGCAAGCCTGCGGATCAAATTGAGGCGACCGAACAAGCGCTATACGAACTAGCCGAGAAAGGCGTCGTCAGCCAAGGCTTCATGAGCTTCGATACATCGCTCGCCGGCGCAGTTGAAATGGCCGAGAGTGCTTATGCGCGCGAAGGCAAACTCTCGGGGCTATCGACGGGCTTGAAAACGCTCGATGAGCTTACCGGCGGCTTGCAAAAAAGCGACCTGATCGTTCTCGCTGGTCGCCCTGCCATGGGTAAAACGGCGCTGGCGACTAATGTCGCCTTCACGATTGCCCGCAATTATTTCAAAGCTAAACAATCGGGGAATGTATCGGAGCGCAGCGATGGCTCTGTCGAAGTTATGGATGGCGGTGTTGTCGGTTTTTTCTCGCTAGAAATGTCGGCTGAACAGCTCGCCACACGGATGCTCTCGGAGCAATCGGGCATATCATCTTCCAATATTCGTAAGGGCGAAATTCATGACGATGAATATAATAAGCTTGTCGCATCGGCGCGGGAGCTAAATGACGTCCCCTTCTTCATTGACCACACGGGTGCCATTGCCATGGCCACGCTGGCGGCGCGCGCACGGCGGCTAAAGCGGCAACATGGTCTTGGCTTGATCGTCGTCGACTATCTACAATTGGTACGGGCTTCAAACCGTCGCGGCAATGACGGGCGTGTGCAGGAAGTCAGCGAGGTCACGCAAGGGCTCAAGGCGCTCGCGAAAGAGCTGAACGTGCCTGTTTTAGCGCTGTCGCAGCTGTCGCGGCAAGTGGAAAGCCGCGATGATAAACGCCCGCAGCTGGCTGATTTACGCGAGTCAGGCTCGATTGAGCAAGATGCTGATATTGTCATGTTCGTTTATCGCGAGTCATATTATGTTGCGAGAGAGAAACCTGCGGAAGGAACGGAAGAATTTCTCAAATGGCAAGAGCGGATGTCTGAAGTCGATGGCATGGCAGAAGTCATTATCGGCAAAAACAGACATGGGCCAACGGGTATAGCCCGACTGGCCTTCGAAGACCGCTTCACGCGTTTTGGAAATCTGGCAGAAGATGAAAAAATCCCCGAGCGATATTTCGACTGACCTAGCTTCCGTCAGCGGACAGGATAGCGCGCGTCTGACCATCGACCTTTCGGCCCTTCAAAATAACTACCGAACAATGCGGGAGAAATCGGGCACTGCCGAAACAGCCGCTGTTGTGAAATCAAACGCCTATGGTATTGGGCTGGCGCAAGCGGTCCCTGCCTTAAGCGCTGCTGGCTGTGAGGTTTTTTTCGTCGCCACCTTGGCCGAAGCCCTACAATGTCGCCAGTATGCGGACAAGGCCAAGATCATATGTTTTAATGGCTACAACAAGAGTGATGATGCGATTTATCGCCGCCATGCCATTTGGCCGAGCCTAACCAACCTCGCGCATGTAAAAGATTGGCAGACAACCTGCCAGACGCATGACGCCGTTCCAGCCGTGTTGCATCTCGACACTGGCTTTAACCGGTTGGGTCTCGATCAAGTCGAATTGGAAAGCCTGATTGCCAACCCAGATCTTTTTACCGGTTGGGAGTTGGGGTTGATTATGAGCCATCTAGCTTGTGCAGATACACCAGACCATCCGATGAACAAAGCCCAACTTGAGCGCTTTCGTGATGCTTTGGCGCGACTGCCTAAAGCGCCTGCATCGCTCGCCAATTCTGCCGGCATCTGGTTGGGGTCAGCGTTTCACTTCGACCTCACCCGCTGCGGTATCAGCCTTTATGGCGCCGCGGCTCAAGATGCTGCGACGGCGCTTGAAACTGTGGTCGAGGTCTTCGCCCATATTGTTCAACTCCGCGACATTTCTGCCGGTGACACAGTCGGCTATGGCGCAGGATTTAGGTCATCGCGAGATATGCGCATTGGCATTATCTCAGTCGGCTATGCCGATGGCATCAATCGCGCCGCCGGACACGCCAACCCGCCTTTCGGGCGAGTTCAAATTGGCGGCCAAGCTGCCGACATTATTGGACGGATCTCAATGGATCTAATGGCCATTGACTTAACTGATCACCCGAAAAATATAGATCTAGGTCAGGAAGTTGAGATCATCGGCCGCAATGCCTCGATCGATGCGCTGGCCAAGGCCTCCAATACGATCGCTTATGAGCTTCTCACCAAGCTCGGCAGTCGCTATAAGCGGAACTATGTTTAGGAGAGCAATGTGAGTTATCTAGCGATTATTGGGCGGTTTTTCATCGGTTTTTTTGCCGCTGCTGGCCGCTTAAGCCTATTCACCTACCAGGGCGTCGTCGCCATTGTGATGCCACCCGTTTACCCACGAATTATTTTTCAGCAGGTCATGCGGATTGGTTATTACTCGCTGCCCGTGGTCGCACTTACCAGCTTTTTCACCGGCGGTGTTCTCGCCCTGCAAATATATTATGGCGGCAATCAGTTTAACTCGGAGGCGATTGTGTCCTCGATCGTCGCGCTTGGGATCACGCGCGAGCTCGGCCCTGTTTTGGGCGGGCTGATGGTCGCTGGCCGCGTCAGCTCAGCCATTGCCGCCGAAATCGGCACCATGCGCGTCACCGAACAAATAGATGCGCTGACGACATTATCAACCGACCCATTTAAATATCTCGTCGCCCCACGCCTGATTGCGGCAACACTCTGCATGCCTATCCTCGCTTTTATCGCCGATGTCATCGGCATCTTCGGTGGCTTCATCGTTGGTACGCAGTCACTCGACTTCAATGCCGCTATTTATGTGCAACGTACGGTTAATTTCCTTGAAGCCGATGACATTATCTCTGGCCTGACCAAAGCCGCTGTATTTGGTTTCATCATCGCTTTGCTTGGCAGCTATCACGGCTACCATAGCCGCGGCGGCGCACAAGGCGTTGGCCGAGCAACCACCAATGCAGTTGTCACAGCCTCGATCCTAATTTTGGCTGCCAATTACGTTATGACCTCCTTGCTCTTCACAAACTAATGATCGAAGTCAGCGCCCTTTATAAGTCATTTGGCCGCAAACAAGTCTTGCGGGGCCTTTCCCTGATTGTGGAGAAGGGACAATCGACGGTGATTATCGGCGGCTCGGGGTCGGGCAAGTCGGTTTTTCTCAAACATATTTTGGGTTTGATGCAACCCGACGCCGGCAGCATCAAGATTGATGGCGTCGAAACGGTTGGCCTCGCCCGCCGCAACCGCATGCATATTGATACGCGCATGGGTATGCTGTTTCAAAATGGCGCCTTATTCGATAGCTTAAAAATTTGGCAAAATGTCGCCTTCGTCGACCACCAATATCGTGGCTGTAGCGAAAACGAAGCACGGAAAATCGCGATTACAGCTTTAGAGCGCGTCGAATTGGGCGCCGATATTCTAGATCTGTACCCTGCGTCCTTGTCGGGCGGTATGCATAAGCGCGTTGGGCTAGCACGCGCCATTGCCCATAAGCCAGATATTATTTTTTTCGACGAGCCAACGACGGGGCTAGACCCGATTATGACCGATGTGATCAACCATCTCATTGTTGAAACCGTGCAAGATATTGGCGCCACGACATTGACCATTACCCACGACATGAGCAGCGTTCGTGCCATTGCCGATAAGGCCGCGTTTCTCTACGAGGGTGAATTTATTTGGGAAGGCAACAATGCTGACTTAGAAGCTAGCGACAACCCTTATCTCCGCCAGTTTGTCGCTGGATTGCCAGAGGGTCCTATTCGTGTTGAAGGTGCAACAACGTAATGGCGCGGGTCACGACCAGTTATGTCTGCCAAGCTTGCGGCAACGTATCGTCGAAATGGGCCGGCAAGTGCGATGCCTGCGGGGCTTGGAATAGCCTGCAGCAAGAGGCGGCGTCACCGCCGATGGGAACAAGCGCCCGCGGTGTCAAAGGCAAGGCGGTGACCCTCACCTCACTTGCTGGCGAGCCAGAGGACGTTAAGCGATCAAGCACCGGGATTGGCGAACTTGATCGAGTTTTGGGCGGCGGCCTTGTTCCCGGCGCCGCCATTTTGATCGGTGGCGACCCCGGTATCGGCAAATCAACCCTGTTGGTGCAAGCCGCCGCCAACCTTACGAAAGCACACGATACCGTAATTTATATTTCGGGCGAAGAAGCCTTGGCGCAACTACGATTACGCGCATCGCGGCTTGGGCTTTCCGAAGCGCCTGTCCTATTGGGGGCTGAGACTAATATCGCCGACATTCGTAAAACGGTTGAGCAATATGGCCGCGTTGGAGCTTTAATTATCGACTCGATCCAAACCATGTGGACCCCCGCCCTTGACGCCGCCCCCGGTACCGTCAGCCAATTACGCACTGCGGCGCAAGAACTTATCCATTTGGCTAAGACGACCGACATGGCCTTGATTATGATCGGGCATGTCACCAAAGGTGGGCAGATTGCCGGCCCACGCGTCCTCGAGCATATGGTCGATACTGTGATTTATTTCGAAGGCGATCTTGGCGATCAATTTCGTCTGTTACGATCAGTAAAAAATCGTTTCGGGCCAGCACATGAGATCGGCGTCTTTGAAATGCGCAGCACCGGCTTGCACGAAGTCGCCAACCCGTCAGCCCTGTTTTTAGAATCTCGTGACGAGGGCGTGCCGGGCGCGGCTGTTTATGCTGGCGTCGAGGGCACCCGGCCCGTTCTTGTTGAAATTCAAGCACTGGCAGCTCCCTCTTCACTCGCCACCCCAAGGCGGGCGGTTGTCGGGTGGGATAGCAACCGCCTGTCGATGATCCTTGCTGTTCTGGAAACCCGCTGTGGCATCAGTTTTGCCGGTCGTGATGTTTTTCTCAATGTTGCTGGCGGCATGAAAATCACCGAACCCGCCGCTGACCTAGCTGTTGCCGCAGCTCTTGTTTCATCGCTATCAGGCAAGTGTTGCCCAGCCAATAGCGTATTTTTTGGCGAAATCAGCCTATCGGGCGCCATTCGCCCTGTCTCGCGCCTAAATTTACGGCTACGCGAGGCGGCTAAACTAGGATTTGCGCAAGCTTTTACCTCACGCAGTCGAAAGGCTGAGCCCGATGATGAGGACACAGTTAAAAGTCTAAAATTATTTGATTTGAACGACTTAGAAGATTTGCTAAGCCTAGGTGGGTTTCAACGACAGGAAGGTTAAGGCTTTAGATGGAGAATATTACGGCTCTCGACATCGTGATTTTAGCTATTATTGGTTTATCAACCATATTAGCTTTCGCGCGCGGCTTCGCCCGTGAGGTTCTTTCGCTGGCTAGCTGGATTGTCGCTGCCTATGGTGCGCTTTTTATTAGCCCCTTAATTTTACCTTGGGCTGGGCAATATGTGGCCCCGAAATGGCTGGCTATGAGCCTAACGTATCTCGGCCTGTTTATCGCCATTTTGCTGGTTTGCTCTTTCATAGCAACACGCCTCTCTGACAGCCTAAAAAGCTCCAGCGCTGGCCCGCTCGACCGAACGCTGGGCATCATTTTTGGAGCCATTCGCGGATTTGTGATTGTGTGTCTAGCCTATATGCTCCTTCTCTTGGTTCTACCAGAAAATGAGCAACCCAGCTGGATTACGTCAGCGCGCCTATATCCGGCTCTGCAAACGGGCACCGCAGTTATCATTGCAACCATTCCTAGAGACAGCCTACCCATCGATCGCGATAAAATCGACGAGGCTGTTTCGAAGGGTAAAGCGGGCTTGCGTGATACCACAACCAATGCAATTTCGGAGGAGTTAAACCGCCAAGTCGACCGCGTGCTGGGCACCGAGGCGGGTAACAAAAGCCAAGACAACGCAACTGGAAAAGGCTATAACCAGAACGATCGAGCGATCTTGGACAGCTTGATCCGGGGCACTGAGGCCGACTAATGCGAGGCCGATTGGTAAGCGGGGATTAGAGTGAACGACGACGACCATTTACGCGAGGAATGCGGCGTGTTTGGTATTTTCGGCCACCCCGACGCAAGTGCCTTAACAGCGCTGGGTTTGCACGCCTTGCAGCATCGTGGCCAAGAAGCCGCTGGCATCGTCAGTTATGATGGCAAGCATTTTCATGCCGAGCGCCGCATGGGTCTGGTTAGCGAACATTTCACCAAAGCTTCCATTCTTGACCGTTTAACGGGTTCGGCTGCTGTCGGCCATGTGCGCTATTCAACAACCGGTGAAACTATCTTACGCAATGTGCAACCCCTATTCGCCGATCTTGCAGGCGGCGGCTTTGCTATGGCGCATAATGGCAATTTGACCAATGCCCTCACCTTGCGCAATGAACTGGTCGGCAACGGCGCCATCTTTCAATCAACGTCGGATACAGAAGTGATCTTGCAGCTGGTGGCGCGCTCAAAACGCGGCAATACGCTGTCACGTTTTACCGATGCTCTGTTTCAAATCCAGGGCGCTTATGCTCTGGCCGTTTTAACTAACAAGAAGCTCATTGGCGCGCGCGACCCCTTAGGCATTCGCCCGCTGATTTTAGGCCAACTCGACGACAGTTATATACTGGCGTCTGAAACTTGTGCGCTTGATATTATTGGCGCCAAATTTATTCGCGAAATCGACAATGGCGAAATTGTGGTGATCACCGAGGCGGGCGTCGAGAGTTACAAACCCTTCCCGCCGATGGAGCCACGCCCTTGTATTTTTGAGTATATTTATTTCGCCCGCCCCGATAGCACGGTTCAAGGCCGCAGCGTTTACGAGGTACGAAAATCCTTTGGCGAACAATTAGCGCGGGAAACCCATCAAGAGGCCGATATTGTTATTCCCGTGCCCGACAGCGGTGTTCCAGCTGCTATTGGATATGCCTCAGAGGCCGGCATTCCTTTCGAGCTCGGCATTATTCGTAATCACTATGTCGGCCGTACCTTTATCGAGCCAACGCAATCAATTCGCGCATTTTCGGTTAAACTCAAACATAATGCAAATCGTGCTATCGTTGAAGGCAAGCGTATTGTCCTCATTGATGACTCGATCGTGCGTGGCACCACCTCGCTTAAGATCGTGCAAATGATGCGTGATGCTGGCGCCCGCGAAGTGCATATGCGGATTGCCTCGCCGCCCATTACGCATCCTGATTACTACGGGATCGATACGCCCGAGCGAGATCAGTTGCTCGCCGCCACGCATTCGCTGGAAGACATGTGTAAATATATTCGCGCCGATAGCCTCGCCTTCTTATCGGTTGATGGAATTTATAAGGCCATGGGTCACCCAAAAGGACGCGACCCCAATAATCCGGCCTTTACCGATCACTGCTTCACGGGCGACTATCCAACCCCCTTACTCGATTTGTCGGGTGGCGACGGGTTAAAGCAACTTTCGTTACTGGCAGAAAAAGCCTAATGACAGATTTAAGCGGAAAATTAGCCGTCGTAACGGGCGCGACCCGCGGTATTGGCTATAGCGTCGCGCGGGCGCTTGCCAAAGCCGGTGCCCATGTTGTCCTGATTGGCCGAACACAAAGCGCCCTCGAGTCACTTTACGACCGCATTACCGCGGCAGGCGGTCAAGCAACCGGTGTGCCGCTCGACCTAACGGATTATGAAGCGATTGATCGCCTTGGTGCGTCCATATTTGAACGCTGGGGTAAGCTCGACATCCTGGTCGGCAATGCAGGCCTACTAGGTCAGCTGACACCCGCAAGCCACATCGCGCCAGAGGAATTTGACAAAACCTTTGCGGTTAACGTTACCGCCAATATGCGCCTCATTCGCTCGCTTGAGCCTTTATTACTGCAAGCCGAAGCGCCAAGATGCCTCTTTGTCACTTCAGCGGCCGTCACAAAAAATCGTCCGTTTTGGGCAACCTATGCAGCCAGCAAAGCCGCACTCAACGCATTGGTTTTAAGCTGGGCTGCTGAGCATAACAATCGTGACTTCCGTATAAATCTTCTTAATCCTGGGCCAGTCCGAACGCAGATGCGGGCAAAAGCTATGCCGGGCGAGGATCCCGATAGCTTAACGCGGCCAGACGATTTAGTTCCCTTATTCCTCGAGCTGTTGTCGCAAGAAGAAAGCCGCCACGGGGAAATTGTAGATTATCGACCCTCGTAAGGGTTCTTGCCTTTGCGTATAAACACTCGCAACGGCACACCATCGAGACCAAAGCTCAAACGTAATTCATTTGCCAAGTAACGATTATAGCTGTCGGGAACTGCGTGACCACGGCTAGAGAAAGCAACAAAAGTTGGCGGTCGCGACTTTGCTTGTGTCATAAAGCGTAAATTAACCGGCCGCCCCTTATCAGCAGGCGGCGGATGACGTTCAGTCACTTCTTGCAGCCAACGGTTTAATTTCCCTGTCGAAATGCGAGAATTCCACAATTTGTTCTGTGCTAAAATAGCCGGCACCAAGCGGTCCAGTCCACGACCTGATTGTGCCGATAAATAAACCACCGGAACACCGCGCAAGCGCGATAGTGATTTCAACAAACTGTCCTGCACCTGCTGCCGCACTTCGTCGCGGTCGAGCTTCAAGTCCCACTTATTAATAGCGACAACCAGCGCCCGCCCCTCGCGCTCAACGAGATCGGCAAGTTGTACGTCTTGCTTATCGAAGGGAGATTGTGCGTCAATCAAGAGGATACAGATTTCGGCAAACTTAATGGCCCGCAAACCATCCGCTACCGCGAGTTTTTCGAGATTTTCAGACACCCGTGCTTTACGCCGCATACCCGCTGTGTCCCACAAAACCATGGGGCGACTTTGCCCCTCGGCATCGACATAAGTCCACTCAACCGAAATGCTGTCTCGGGTTAAACCCGCCTCCGGACCCGTCAACAAACGATCATGTCCGACCAGCGCGTTGATCAATGTCGACTTGCCGGCATTGGGGCGTCCTAATATAGCAATCCGCAAAGGTCGGGTCGGATCATCTTCATACGGCACTTCAGGATCAAAAGATTCTTCTAAATGAGCTTCCTCATGCGCCACTGCAAAGTCAGCGTCGTGGATCTCGATCGCACGACGCAGGCGTTGATACAACGCCTCGGTACCGTCACCATGCTCGGCGGATAGCCCAATAGGCTCACCCAGCCCTAGCGCATAGGCCTCGGCGACGGTTGTAGCGCCAGCACCGCCCTCTGACTTATTAGCCGCGAGAATAACTTCTTTATTGGCTTTTCGAACGATGCGCGCAAAAACCTTATCTTCGGGCAAGATGCCTGCCCGTGCATCGATCAGCATCAAAATGACGTCTGCCTCTTGCAAGGCCAATTCGGTTTGTGACCGCATGCGAGCTTCGAGCGAGCCGATCTTGCCTTCTTCAAATCCCGCTGTGTCGATAATAGAAAACCGCAGATCGCCCAAGCGGCCATCGCCCTGACGCCGATCGCGCGTCACCCCCGGCTGATCATCAACCAGAGCCAAGCGCTTTCCCGCGAGGCGGTTAAACAAAGTGGATTTGCCCACATTGGGTCGACCGACGATCGCGAGGCGCAATAGGGAATGGGCCTCAGTCATCTTTGTGTCCTATCGATAAGCGATCAGCTCGCCCTCATCCGTCAGAACATAGAGCGTCCGATTGGCTACCACCGGCGACACGCTCACAGGATCGCCGATCTCAAGTGTGCGCAAAATGGCTCCATCTTCGGGAGAGATAAAATATAGATCTCCCTGCGACGATGCGGCAATCAATTGGCCTCCGGCCATGACTGGTCCTGCCCAACTAATATTGCCTTCTCTATCGTCTTCATCTTCAAACTGAGGAAGCTGATTTACCCAGCGGACACGGCCAAGGCTTCGCGTCAGGCTGACAATCTCTGCATCGGTGGTAATGACAATCACGCTATCGCCCGTCACCCAAGGCATTTCGATCGAGCCAACATCCGCCGTCCATACCCGTTCGCCAGATCGCACGTCAATCGCCACCATGCGGCCGCCATGGCTGACCGCAAAGACCCGATCACGATCAATCACAGGACGTCCCACAATCGCCACCAACTCCGACATCGGCGTGACCTGCATCGATCGTGCCGAGAGACTATCACTCCAATTCACCGAACCATTTAAAGTACGCAGAGCAATAACCTCGCCCGAGTTAAAGCCAGCAACAACGATTTGGTCATTCACAGCTGGGCTAGAGGCCGACAGAATGCCAGCCGTCTCGGTAATGGCGAGATATTCCCAGCGGCGCCTACCATCAGCCGCGGAGAACACCTGCAACCGGCTATCTTGCGAGACGACGTAAATCTTCCCGTCACGAACCGTTGGCGCATTCGAAAACGGCACCTCATTATGAGTCCGCCACATAATTTCGCCAGTGCCCGCATTCAATGCCAGAATTTCGCCAAATCCTGTGGCGACGAAGATGCGGCCCTCGCTGTAGGCGATACCGCCCATAAAGCCATCTTCAGCATCCACTTTTGAACTCTTTAAGCCAATAAAGCGTGTAATACCCGGGTTCTTCACTTGCCAGTTCGGGGCTACGGATTGTTTCCACAAACGCTTGCCCGAGGAGGCATCAACAGCGGCAATATCAAGCTCTGAGCCCATGGCAAAAACTTTGCCCTCAGCAACGATCGGCGGCGACATTATGCGCGTTACTTTGGTATTCCCCTCGACCATATCAACACGGAAATCCCGCTTAATATCTGCACCCAAGGCCAAGTGATAGGCCGCATGGCTAGGGTAGCCACCTGGTTGAGCCCATTCGGGATTATCGAATGACGGCGGAATAACAAAGTCTTGGTCTTTGACGCGCGGATCAACGGTGAGCGAGCGCTCGTAAGATAAGATCGATATGCGATCGCCTTCAATTTTAACGACTTCTTCCTTGTCACCGCAGGCAACTAACGCCAAAAGCGCTAAGCCCGAACATGCTTGTAAAATTTTGCGCGTCATCGACACCCCTCACTCGCCCGAAAGCCGCAATTTCTGCAAAGCCTCATCCAATAAAATCTGCGCCCGCAACCGCATCGCCGGCGTCATCGCTGTTTCAGCTATATGGGCTAACAAGAGATCGCGCGCCGCCAAGGGGTCATCGTCCAACAGCAAAGCCAATGCATACACCTCGCGCGCTTGCCCGCGAAAGCCGTTCGGCGCATCTAGCATTTTGCCCAGCCGGGCCTGAATATCGGCAGCGCTGGCCTGCCCGACCAAACTTGCGCCAGCCATCAAATTAGCAAAGTCACGCACCGTAACGGGAAGGTCACCGCGGGTCGCAATTTGTTCATAGAGTGCCGCCGCATCGGCGAATTTTTTGTCATCGGCTAAAGTTTTTGCCAGCCGAAACTGCGCCAACACGCCGTAGCCATTATCTTCTTGATCGATGAATTGCTGAAGCACTTGCGCCATATCCTCAGCCGCAGCAGCGGTATCGAGCATAGCCGTATAGCGCTCGAAAGCGGCTTCGTTGCGGCTACTTTGAACACCTTTGTAAATGACGCTGACAGTCACCGCGACCACAATCGCAATCGCTGCTGAAATTATGATGATGCCGTTCTCATTCCAAAAACGGCTTAACCGATCGCGGCGTAATTCATTATCAACTTCTTGAAAAATATCACTCACAAGGCTTACTCCTCGTCCTCGGTATTCTGCACCTGACTGGACTTCAATACATCATATTGGTTCTCTGGAGCGGGAAAGCGCCGGCTTCGGACTTCGGTCGCATAAGCATCTGCCGCGCCCGCAATTTGCGCGCCCAATGTTGCAAACTCTTTGACAAATTTTGGAACCGAAGGCGATAGACCGAGCATATCTTCAGTGACCAAAATTTGTCCATCGCAATTGGACGAAGCGCCAATACCGATAGTCGGGATATCAATCGCGGCGGTAATTTGATCTGCTAAAGTAGCAACCATGCCCTCAAGGACGATCGAAAAAGCGCCAGCGGCAGCAACGGCTTGCGCATCAGCTTGCAGCTCGGGCCACTGATCCATGTGTCGTCCTTGGGTCTTAAACCCGCCCATGACATTCACATTCTGCGGCGTCAGACCAATATGCCCCATTACTGGAATACCCCTGTTGGTCAAATAGTGAATGGTGTCAGCCATCCGCTGCCCGCCCTCAAGTTTAACGGCCTGGCAGCCGGTTTCTTTGATGACACGTGCCGCATTGCGAAATGCTATTTCGGGACTTTCTTCGTAACTGCCAAATGGCATGTCAACAACCACGAGGGCGCGTTCGGAACCGCGGACGACGGCCGCTCCATGGGCAATCATCATGTCCAGCGTGACAGGCAGGGTGCTATCCATGCCATACATCACCATGCCGAGGCTATCGCCGACCAACAAGACATCGACATACGGGTCAATCAGCCGCGCCGTATGCGCGTGATAGCTAGTCAGGCAGACAATCGGCGTTTCGCCTTTACGGGCCATGAGTTCGGGTATGGTATGGCGTTTAACGCGGCCGTGAACAGACATGCGGAACCTCTTTGATATTCCGTTGATATGAAGCGAAACCTAGCCTAATTGGGGCGTTCACGCAATTCTCAATGAGGCACCGACAAAATATAATAAAAACAGATATCTACTTATTAATCGACAGTTAGCGTTCGACGATCAGGGTGATTTAGCGAGAAAGCTTGCTTCGGCAGCAGGTGATCGCTAGGATACTGGAAAATAAGAAAAAAGAGACAGCTTATGGCGACCTCCTATCAATCGCACCCCTCCATGGTGAGGGCTCACTCGATCCGCTTCCTCATTGCACTTCTGTTGATTGGCTTTTTCGGGCTTGGCATCATCATCCTGCTATTTTGGTATTTGCGCTGTCGCGCCGTTTTATTAACCGTCGATCAAGACGAACTCCGCTTAACAGAGGGGTTATTTAGTAAATCAGTCACTGAATTACGATTGAAGAACATTCGGAGCGTCAAAATTCAGCAAAGTTTTGGACAACGGCTGTTCGGGGCGGGTGATGTCGAAATCTTTACGGCTGGCGATACTGCCGAGATTATTGTCAAAGACATCCCCCATCCCGAGGCGTTAAAAGCCTCTCTAAAAGTCGAGGACTAAGCCATGGAGCAAGACGAAAAACAGAGCCTTGCCCTGCTCGCTGTCCTCGCGCTCGCCCTGATTTTGAGCATCCTTGGCCTCATATGGGTGGCACCCGATGCGATCGCGATGATTAATGACAGCCTCTCACCGGGTGTAAGCATAAAGCAAGCTGCGATTTACGCTTTTGTGCCGACCATTATCTTATTTGTCGTTTTCGCTTTGGCGGCGGGTGACGGGCTATTCGGCGAAATACAATTCATGATATCTGGCTTTGGCTTATTCTACCTTGTCGCCTGGATCATGATCGCTTGGGTATTTTAACCAGCTAAAAATTCTCGGCAAAAAAATCAGGGGTTTCACCGCTAACCAATCGCTCGATCCAATCGTGGTAGTGTTGCAATCCAGACTCATTACGGCCGAAATGCACCTTCTGCACCAATCCAGAGGATATGGATTTTTGTTGTTGCCGCGACATTGGCAGATCTTCCTCACCGACAATTTTCTTAATAAAAGCGACAAAGTCATCAAGCTCCTGCTTGGTCTCTTTCGAAGGCGGATTGGCCACCAAATAACTTTGTACGGTCGTCGAACTTTCTGGCGTGTCGCCCGGGAAAATTTGCGAGACCACCATGACTTGCTCGCCCGCTGTGAAGCAGTTTAGAGACACATTTGGAAACACAATCCACTCGCCAAACAAAAGTGACGCGAGCGGCCACTCGGCTTCAGCAATATCTTTGAGATGACGCAGGTCATTCTGCTCGACTGGGTTTTCAGTCATCAACCCCAAGCGCTGATGCGGCCCGTGGAAAAAGTATTGCGCCATATTGCTGATGCGCGGCCCGAAGGTCTCTTTGTGCAAAACAGGCAAATGATAAAAATCCAAATGCGCATCAAAGGCTAACTTCCAGTTCGCCCCAGGCAAGCTGCATTGGTCATAAAGCGTCCAGCGCGCCAGATCA
>CBFHZM010000028.1:0-20556 GCA_965660195.1 Alphaproteobacteria bacterium | reverse complement strand
AAAACTATTTGCAAATTAATGGGCATTGGGTCGACCATGAATTGTTCGGACTAGGTAGCGAGGATTGGGCGTCATGAATCTAATGCGACTCATCATTTTAACAGCTCTAGTCTTTACCGGGATTAAGCCTGCTGAGGCGTTAGACCCGTTACGTATCGATGGTCAAATTGGCCTTATCCATATGGCTGAATTTATCCGTCTGCAGAACAATGGCTTTGCTTTTGCTATTCAAAACGGCTCCGACACAGCCATTACGCTCGAGCTCCAACGCTATCCGACCCATTGGCCGCTAGCGAGTTTTTTTAATATCGAAGTTCGCGAGGTGCAGCCCCTCAGGCTGTTGTCCTCTGACGGTCGCGAGTTTGCCGGTGATTTGCTAGATCCCGACTATGTTCGTTTTGAGGTTCCGCCTTTGAGCGTACGCAGCTATGCCTTCCACGGCTACCCGGGGCCGGCCAGGCATATCTGGCTCTGGGGCGATGCCGCGCAACCAAAATTCGAACGCGATTCGCGCTACATTTGGGCTCTCCTGGTCGCGTCATTGGCGGGGCTGATTGTTGTCGCCTTGTTGCGGCAGGCCACGTTAGGGCGGGGCTTTGGCCTGCTGATATTAGGCGAAGCGCTGGCTTTGTTGGCGCTTGTCATTTTAATGCGCGGCGGCATGATCCATCCGGCTCTTGTGCTGTTGCCACCGAGCGATAAAAACTTGCTGATCATTCTCGGCGTCTGCTTGGCTTTGGCAGCTATTGGGCATCTTCGTTTTCCTGCCTCAGGTCACGTTTTGCGCGGCTACTGGGCGGTTGTTCGTGGGCTAGCAGATCTTGTTATTGTGGCCTCAGGTGCGGCCTGGTTCCATACCCTCATGGTTGGCCCATTTTTTGGTTATGTGACCCTAGATCTCTTGCCTCTAGGGATGTTGACCGCGGGGGCTTTATTGGCTTTGGGGGCCTTATTGGTGCCGTCCCTGCCAGCTCGTATGCAGTCTTATGAGCTTCAGGCCAGCCCGCCGGAAGAGGACAGCTGAGTTAGATCAACACCCAGCCGTTTAGCAATGCGCTCGTAAAGATCACTATCATTATAGTCAAATAAAAATGCGTCATCGCCGGGTGCCACCAGCCAAGCATTGTCTTGAATTTCGCTTTCCAATTGCCCCGCGCCCCAGCCCGCATAGCCGATTAAAACCCTCAAATTTTCTGGCCCGTGGGCCTTAGCGGCTTCCGTCAAAGGGCTAATTGTTTGGCTCAATGCCACTTTTAAGCCCGGTGGCGCAAAACTCTCGCTGGCGAGCCAATCATCGCTATGCAGAATAAAACCATTCTCCTGCTCAACCGGCCCGCCAATAAAAACTGGCAGTCGAGCGATACCGGAGCGTACCACGTCTGCAGGGAGGTTCTGAATAATATCACCAAGAGTAACATCATCGGCACGGTGGTTAATAATAAACCCCATGGCACCTTCCGCTGAATGCGTCAGAATATAGATCACACTGCGCTCGAAACGCGGATCGCCGATTTGCGGCATGGCGAGTAAAAACTGGCCTGCGAGACCGGCGTCTAACTGCATTTCCCTATTTTCCAGTACATATCGTCAGATTTCATCCTGTTTTCAATAATCTTACATGTTTCCTGGTTTTAATCCGAGCCGAGACTGTGTAGTGTTGCCTCTGGCTTCACTCATGGTCATCGTTAAATGGGCGCGGGTCAAGTCTCTTCAATTATAGCCAAAGGAGCATAATAATATGACAATAAAGCCAGGTGATAAAATTCCTTCAGCAACTCTCATGCATATGACGGAGGCGGGGCCAGCACCGATTTCGACAGACGAATTATGTGCCGGCAAAACCGTTGCTTTGTTTGCTTTGCCAGGCGCCTTCACGCCAACATGCTCAAATAATCATTTGCCAGGATATATTGGTCTGGCCGACGAAATCCAGGGTAAAGGGGTCGATACGATTGCTTGCCTCTCTGTCAATGACGCCTTTGTGATGGGTGCTTGGGGGCAGTCGCAAGGGGCTGGCGACAAAGTTCTGATGCTAGCTGATGGTAACTGCGAGTTGACCGAGAAAATGGGTTTGACCATGGACGGCTCGGGCTTTGGTATGGGCAAACGATCGCTACGCTACTCGATGATTATTCGTGACGGCGAGGTTGTCGCCCTCAATGTCGAGAGTAATCCAGGTGCTGCTGTCGAGTCTGGGGCAGAAGCGCTCTTGGCGCAGCTCTAGGCCTTCACAACTAATTTTGATAGGGGGCCATACCCTGTCGGGCAAGCGCGTCAGCGCGTTCATTGCCTGGATGGCCGGTGTGGCCCCTGACCCATTCCCAAGTCACGGTGTGACGCGCTGCGGCGGCGTCTAATGCTTGCCACAAATCAATATTCTTAACGGGTTTTTTGGCGGCAGTTTTCCATCCGCGCGCCTTCCAATTAGCAAGCCAGCTGGTGATGCCATCGCGCACATAAGTGCTATCGGTGATAACAGTTAGCGTCTGTCCGGCTGGTAAAGCATTGAGGCCTTCGATTGCGGCAGTCATCTCCATGCGGTTGTTGGTGGTCGCGGCTTCACCACCCGACAATTCCCGCTCGTCGCCATTATCTGCGATGATCAATACGCCCCAGCCACCCGGGCCAGGATTTCCCGAGCAGGCGCCATCGGTATAAATCACTGTCATGCCGTTACTCCGTAATCTCTGAGCGATGCGGCGTTCTTGTGAAAGCGTAAGCGTCGCAGATATTGCACAGGGTCATGCGGTTTGACCAAGGCGCCGGCAACCGGGTTAAGCCAGTCATGTAACCGCGTCAGCAAGAAACGCATGGCCGCGCCGGTGCAGAGCAGGGGTAGAGCGTCACGTTCAGCACCTGTCAATGGCCGATGCGCTTCATAAGCACCAATCATTTTTTGGGACTTTGTTAAATTAAAGGTGAGATCAGCCTCAAAGCACCAAGCATTCAGACAAATCGCGAGGTCATAAGCTAAGAAATCATCGCACGCAAAATAAAAATCTATCAACCCGCTCAACTGACTGTTTTGAAAAAAGACATTATCGGGGAACAAGTCGGCGTGAATAATGCCGACCGGCAGATCCTGCGGCCACGCGGCGTCGAGGCGATCGAGTTCGCACTCTATTTCGTGCGCCATGTCAGGCATGACCTGATCGACCTGTTTGGTATTACGGGTGTAAAGCGCGCGCCAATGCGCATGCCCAAGAGCATTGTCCCTATGCATTGAAAAATTTTGCCCTGCCAAGTGCAGCTGCGCGAGCGCCGTGCCGACGGCAGCGCAATGATCCGGTTGGGGGAAGCGGACGCCACGGCCATCTAAAAAACTAACCAGTGCAGCGGGACGGCTCGCCACCTCGCTTGACAGTGCCCCATCGCGACGCGCGATCGGCAAGGGGCAGGATATGCCGTGTTGCGCTAAGTGCTGCATGAGGTTGAGGAAAAATGGTACATCCTCGGGCGCCATCGCTTGCTCATAAAGCGTTAAAATAAAGCGGTTTTGGTCCGTCTCGAGCAGGAAGTTACTGTTTGAAACCCCTTCGGCAATGCCTTTGACAGACACCAGCGTGCCGACATCATAAGCATCTAATAGGCGCGTCAAATCGTCGGGGGTCACCTCGGTATAGACGGCCATCAGTTAACTCCTGAGTTCACGCGGCAAGTTAAAATGCACCGACTCGGTTCGGTCGACAAATTCATTGACCTCGAGCTGGTGCCGGGTTTGGACGGCGGCGATCACTTCCGACACGATCTCTTCGGGTGCCGAGGCGCCTGCTGTTAAGCCGATAGCGGTGCTGGCCTCAACCAGGTCCCAGTCGATGGCCGTGTGATCGGCAATTAATTGCGCCGCCTTACAGCCGGCCTTCAGCGCTACTTCAACCAAGCGCTTCGAGTTAGATGAGGTCTCTGAGCCGATCACCAATAACAGATCGAGCTCTGCGGCGACGCGCTTAACTGCGTCTTGCCGATTGGTTGTGGCATAGCAAATATCTTCTTTGTGGGGGGCTTTGATCGACGGGAAGCGTCGCATCAAAATAGCAATGATGTCAGCTGTGTCGTCTACTGACAGGGTGGTTTGCGTGACATAGGCAAGGTTATTGGGGTCTTCAGCTTGAAAATTTAGGGCATCGTCAAGGGTCTCGATCAGGGTCATGCGGCCAAGCGCGACTTGCCCCATGGTGCCGATCACTTCCGGATGGCCATGATGACCGATTAGCAGGATATGGCGGCCTTCTTCTTCATGGCGGCTGGCTTCGATGTGCACTTTCGAGACGAGCGGGCAGGTTGCATCGAGATAGGATAGGCCGCGTTCTGTGGCTTGGCGCGGCACTGCTTTGGGCACGCCATGGGCTGAAAAAATCACTGGCACACCGTTTGGCACATCATTGAGTTCGTCAACAAATACGGCCCCTTGCGCTTCCAGGGTCTCGACCACCCGTTGATTGTGAACGATCTCATGGCGAACATAAACGGGCTTGCCATATTGCTTGAGGGCTTGCTCAACAATTTTGATGGCGCGATCGACCCCAGCGCAAAACCCGCGGGGCGCAATCAAAGTAAGTTGTTTCGTTGCTGCTTGCACGCTGCTCTCATTCACCCACAAAATGCTGATACGAAATGCATTTGATTACCACTTGTCCCTTTAGGGGACTTTGTTTAGTGTCGCCACATATGTTTCGTCTTAGCGGTCGCCGCTATAGCTGGTCAAGCCAAACCGACGGTGAGGGATGGAGCAAAGACCATAGGCTTCGGCTGATTATGCGGGAAAAGGAATAGAGGAACGATGATGGGCTCGGTGTTGACGCGACAAAATTATAAAAAACTATCCCTTTTCGCGATGGCCACAGCGTTTTTTGGGCTGGCGGGTTGCGGTGTCGATGAAATGTCCCAGTTCCGTTGCCCATCGCCGATTATCGTTGCGACCGCGGACAGCTGGCCCGCACCAGCCGACAAACCTGATTTCGAGGTCAAAATCCGGGGCGTCCAGTCCAATTGTTCGGCTTATGTAACGCGCGAGGTCGAATCGGATACCGAAATCGCTGGCTACCTGGATGTCTACAACCCGCAACACGCGCCGCGGTCGAAATTTTCAGTGGATATTTTTGTCGCTGCCGTAGCGCCAGACGACAGCATTCTCTCTGAGTTGGTCGAGACCGTTGAAATTGATGGCACCGATATGCAAAGCGCTGGCCCGGCCGGAAATTTCACGCATGAATTCAATACAATGCGCTTTATGCTAGACGACGGGCAATTGCCCAGCGTTGTACGCCTGCTGATCGGCTTTCGGCTCTCGCAAGATCAATTGGCGGGCAATCGTGAGCGGCGCAAGCAGCGTCTGAGTTCAGGCGAAACGTCGTCGCAATAAGGTCGCAGCCAAGGGGCATTGACTCCTAGCTTTGTCAGCTTATTTTGGGCTTGCTTAAACCGACCGGGAGACACCGCGCAAGCGGGGCCGAAGGAGCAACCGCCCTCGGAAACTCTCAGGCAAAAGGACCGGTCGGACTTGCAACTCTGGAAAGCAGGAAGCCTTGCTTCCTCACCGAAGGCGTAAGTGTGGTGTAAACAAAGCCGCACGAAATCTCTCAGGTTCATGAGACAGAGGGGGGCATATGGCAGCTTAACGGCTGGCATTGACCGAACCTGTTGTTGGAGACTGTGAGAAATGAGCCAGACGCCGCACGACCAAGCCTCGACTGCAGCACCTATCAAAACGGCTTTGGCCGATTTCCATGAACGCCATGGCGGTAAGATGGTCGATTTCGCTGGCTATTGGTTGCCTGTTCAATATGCCGAAGGCGTGATGGGTGAGCATTTGCACTGTCGGGCTAAAGCCGGTCTGTTTGATGTCTCGCATATGGGGCAAGCTCGCCTTGTTCCGCTCGTTGACGGTGATCTTGCGGCGGTCTTTGAGGAGCTGGTTCCCGGGGGCGTAACCAGCCTCGCTGATTTGCGCATTCGCTATACCTTATTTACCAATGACAGCGGCGGTATTCTTGACGATCTGATGGTGACGCGCTGGGGGCGAGACCTTTGGTTGGTGGTCAATGCGGCTTGCAAAGACGCAGATTTCGCGCATATCGCGCAAGCGCTGGATGGGCGTGCCGAGCTTATCATTCAAGATCAGGCCTTACTGGCCTTGCAAGGCCCAGCCGCGGTCGATGTCTTGTCGACGCTGGTTCCAGACTGTGCGCAGTTGCCTTTCATGGCTGCTTTGCCAGCGGTTTGGCAAGGGCACGATATTTTAGTATCGCGGTGCGGTTATACCGGTGAAGACGGATTTGAAATTTCTTTGCCCAACGTCGCTGCCGAGGCTTTTGCCGAGGCATTAATGGCGCACCCCGCGGTCGGCCTTTGCGGTTTGGGCGCACGCGATAGTTTACGGCTCGAAGCTGGCTTGTGCCTTTATGGCCATGATATTGATACCACGACAACGCCGAACGAAGCCGATTTGATGTGGACGATACCGCGCCGTCGCCGTGATGCTGCTGACTTTCCAGGGGCAGAAGTGATTTGCGGCGTGAAGCCAGCGCGGTTGCGCGTTGGGATCAAGCCCGATGGTCGCGCCCCAGCCCGCGAGGGCACTGTGATTTGCGACAAGCAAGGCCGTGAGATCGGACATATTACCAGCGGCGGCTTTAGCCCCAGCCTGTCGGCGCCAATTGCAAAGGGCTATATCGCCAGTGAATTCTCAGCGCTGGGGACTGAAATAGATTTGATGATTAGAGGTAAAGCACAGCCTGCGACGATCGTGGCGCTACCCTTTGTGCCGCACCGCTACGTATCAACGAAGTAAATGCAACCGTAAGACGAAAAGAGGCAGCAGATCATGAGTACAGTGAAATATACCAAAGACCATGAGTGGATCAGCATTAATGGCGAAGAAGCAACGGTCGGCATTACAAATTTTGCCCAAGAACAGCTTGGCGATGTGGTGTTTGTTGAAGTACCGGAAGCCGGCAAAGCGGTTGGCAAGGGCGACGAAGCCGCCGTCGTCGAGAGCGTTAAAGCCGCGAGCGAGGTTTATGCGCCCGTCTCTGGCGAGGTGATTTCAGGCAATGAGGCATTGGCCGCGGCCCCTGATCTGGTCAACCAAGACCCCGAAAATACCGGTTGGTTTTTTAAATTAAAACTGAGTGATGCAAGCGAGCTGGACGATCTTATGGATCAGGCGGCCTATCTTGCTTATGTTGCGGAGCTGTCATAATGCGCTATTTACCCCTGACCTCTGACGACCGCCAGGCCATGCTCGCACGCATTGGTGTGGCTGATATTGATGCCCTGTTTAAGGATGTGCCGCAGGCGGCAAGATTATCAGATCCGGTCGATCTGCCTGCTCATCAAAGTGAGATGGCGGTCGATCGTCATATGCGCCAGCTGGCGGCCCGCAATGTTACGGCAGGCGAGGCAGCCTTTTTTTGCGGCGGTGGCGCTTATCGCCATCATGTGCCAGCAACCGTGGATCACATTATACAGCGCTCAGAATTTTTGACATCCTATACGCCCTATCAGCCAGAGATTACGCAAGGCACATTGCAATATTTGTTTGAGTTTCAATCGCAGGTTGCCGAACTCACGGGGATGGATGTCGCCAATGCCTCGATGTATGACGGCTCAACTGCCGCGGCAGAGGCTGTGCTGATGGCACATCGCGTGACCAAGAAAAAGAAGGCCGTCATTTCCGGCCGGTTACACCCGCATTATCGCGATGTCATCAATAATATCTCGGAAATGGGCGGCTTTGATGTTGCTGGTCCGTCGCCCTCTGTGTCGGGTGAAGAGGGGCTGGGTGATATGCTCGATGCTGAGACGTCTTGTGTCGTGGTGCAATATCCTGATTTCTTCGGGTCGGTGCAAGATTTCACGGAACTCGCTGAACGGGTGCATGCGCAGAACGCCTTATTGGTTGTTGTGGTCACCGAAGCTGTGTCGTTCGGTATTTTACGTGCGCCTGGTGAGATGGGCGCCGATATTGTCGCTGGCGAGGGTCAGTCGATCGGTAATGGCCTTAATTTTGGCGGGCCTTATGTTGGCCTATTTGCGACGCGGCAAAAATATCTGCGCCAAATGCCGGGACGCTTATGTGGCGAGACCGTCGATGCTGATGGCAAGCGCGGCTTTGTTCTGACCTTGTCGACCCGCGAGCAACATATTCGTCGCGATAAGGCGACATCGAATATCTGCACCAATTCGGGTCTCTGCGCTTTGGCCTTTACCGTCCATATGACGCTCCTCGGCGGGGCAGGGCTGGCGCATCTCGCGGCGCTTAATCACGAGCGCATGTTGCAGTTGGTCGCGAAGTTGTCGGCGATTGGTTTTGCGCCGTTAAACCAAGCCTATTTCAACGAAATCACGATCGCTTTGCCCAGCGCGGCAACGCCCGTGGTTGAGGCGCTGGCGGCGAAGAAAATTTTGGCTGGCATTCCCGTTGCCCGCTTATTGCCAGATAGCGAAATGGATAATTATCTCGTGCTGGCCGTGACCGAAACCACGACAGAGGACGATATGGACCGGTTGGTCGAGGCTTTAAAGGAGCAAGTGGCATGACGGACGTAAGTAGTTTTAGTGGCCATCGTGGCCTGCAACTTGAAGAAGATTTGATCTTTGAAATTGGTACACGAGATTGCTCTGGCGTTGATCTTGAACCGCTAGCAGGTGGAGATTATCAACTCAATGGTTTACAGCGTTCGCTTGTCGATCTGCCAGGTCTGTCAGAGCCTGAGGCGATGCGCCATTTTGTGAGGTTAAGCCAGAAGAACCACAGTATTGACGCGAACTTATATCCCTTGGGTTCGTGCACTATGAAGCACAATCCGCGGCTCAATGAAAAAATGGCGCGGTTGCCAGGCTTGTCGGATATTCATCCTCTGCAACCTCAATCGACAGTGCAAGGCGCGCTTGCCCTGATGCAAGAGCTGTCGCATTGGTTGACCACGCTGACGGCAATGCCGAGTGTCGCGCTGTCGCCGAAAGCCGGAGCGCATGGCGAGCTGTGTGGCATGATGGCTATTCGTGCCGCGATTGAAGCGCGCGGTGAGCTGGAAACGCGGATCCGCGTATTAGTTCCAGAATCGGCGCATGGCACTAATCCTGCGACGGCGGCGCTATTAGGCTTTGTCGTTGATGAAATCCCAGCGCAAAGCGATGGCCGCGTTGATTTATCGGCGCTGCAAGCCAAGCTCGGAGACGACGTCGCTGCCATCATGCTCACCAACCCTAATACATGCGGATTGTTCGAGCGCGATATTATTGCCATTGCTGATGCGGTGCATGCGGCCGGTGGTTATTTCTATTGCGATGGGGCAAATTTTAACGCCATTGTCGGCCGTGTCCGTCCCGGCGATCTCGGGATTGATGCCATGCATATCAACCTGCACAAGACTTTTTCGACTCCGCATGGCGGCGGTGGTCCCGGTTCGGGCCCAACGGTGTTATCTGAGCGGCTGGCTGATTATGCGCCCTTGCCCCGCATTGAACAGCGCGGCGAGACGCTCGTATTGGTTGAGCATTGTGAGCAAGCGCCCGATAGTTTCGGCCGCATGGTCGCATTTCACGGCCAAATGGGCATGTTTGTGCGCGCCCTCAGTTATATGCTGAGCCATGGTAGTGATGGCTTGCGGCAAGTCGCCGAGGATGCGGTCTTGAACGCAAATTATATTATGGCCAGCCTGTCCGATATTATGACGGCCTCATTTGAGGGGCCTTGCATGCATGAGGCCTTGTTTGATGATCGTTTCTTGAAAGGTACTGGCATTGATACGCTCGATTTTGCAAAAGCCATGATCGATGAGGGCTATCATCCTATGACGATGTATTTCCCCTTGGTTGTCCATGGCGCTATGCTGATCGAACCGACCGAGACCGAGAGCAAGAAGTCGCTGGATCATTTCATCGCAACCTTGCGTCACCTCGTGGCCACTGCCAAAGCGGGTAATGTCGAGCGGTTTAAGAATGCTCCGCATTTTGCGCCGCGTCGCCGCTTGGATGAAACCCAAGCCGCCCGCCAACCAGTATTGCGGTATCGGGCTCAGTATTTTGCCTCAGCCGCGCAGTGACGTTTTTGATCTGAGTTGGGAGCGCCAATTCGGTTGGCCCAACAGTGCCGTTGCCGGCGTTGATGAGGCGGGGCGGGGCGCATGGTGCGGCCCGGTTGTTGCCGCCGCTGTGATAATGCCTGAGGATGAAACTATTCTCGGGCTTAATGATAGCAAGAAGCTATCGCCGCGCCGTCGCGCGGCCTTGGCGGCGCAAATCCAGCAAGCCTGTAAGGTCGGTATCGGGCAAGCCAGTGTCGAAGAGATTGACCGTCTGAATATTCTGCAAGCAAGCCTGTTGGCGATGCGGCGCGCTTTACTCGCGGTTGGCGCTGAAGCGGCGTTGATCGACGGCAACAAAATTCCCGATATGCGGGATGTCGCCATACCGTGTACGCCCGTGATCGGCGGCGATGCCAAAATTGTTTCTGTCGCGGCGGCATCGATCATCGCCAAGCAGTACCGTGATCAAATCATGAATAGGCTTTCTAAGATTTTCCCTGATTATGATTGGAAGCGTAATAAAGGTTATGGCACGGCATCGCACCAAAAGGCCTTGGCGGCGCTTGGGCCTTGCGCTCATCACCGGCGCAGTTTCAAGCCAATCCGTAGCCTTGCCCTGAACCCTGTGGATAAAACTGGGGAAATGTAAGGTATTGGATTCACGGCGTTATTGACGGCGAATCGGAAATGACTCATGGTCGGGCATGACCAGTTCGAGAACCCCAAAAGCTACTTTTCCAGCGCAATTACGCAATCAGGTGTTGCACGGCAATAATATTGATTTGATGCGCACGCTACCCGATGCGTGTTTCGATATGATTTTTGCTGACCCGCCATATAATTTGCAATTGCGGGGGGCATTGAACCGTCCTGACGAGACACGCGTTGATGCCGTCGACGATGCCTGGGACCAGTTTGACAGTTTTGCGACTTACGATGATTTTTCGAAGGCCTGGCTCTTAGAAGCGCGGCGCTTGTTGAAGCCGCGCGGCACAATTTGGGTTATCGGGAGCTATCACAATATTTTTCGCCTCGGCGCCATGATGCAGGATCTTGGCTTCTGGATTTTGAACGACATCATTTGGCGTAAATCCAATCCGATGCCGAATTTTCGTGGTACCCGCTTTACCAATGCCCATGAGACCTTGATCTGGGCGGCCCGCGACGAGAATGCCAGCGGTTACAAGTTCAACTACCAAGCTATGAAGGCCTTGAACGAAGATTTGCAAATGCGATCGGACTGGGAGTTGCCGATCTGCGGCGGCCAGGAACGTCTGCGCGATGCCAGTGGTAAAAAACTCCATTCGACGCAAAAACCCGAGGCTTTATTGCATCGGGTTATCCTCTCGAGCACGGATGCTGATGACTTGATCTTGGATCCGTTTTTTGGCTCGGGTACGACAGGTGCGGTGGCAAAATATTTACGGCGTGATTTTGTCGGCATGGATGCTGACGCCGCTTACGTTGACGTGGCCCGCCAGCGTATTGCGGCGGTAACGCCACTGGCGGTCGATGATATTGATATTTCACGGCGGGCCCGCCAAGAGACGCGGATCCCCTTCGGCTCACTGGTTGAGAGCGGCATGATTAGACCTGGCACCAAGCTATTCGGGCCAGCCCGTCGCTATCAGGCGCGTGTGCGCGCCGATGGTAGCCTTAAAACCGGCTCGGCTGCGACCAGTGTTACCGGCTCTATCCATCAAGTGGGTGCCCGTCTGCAGGGTGCGCAAAGTTGTAATGGATGGACTTTCTGGCACGTGGCCGAGGGTGACAAGCTGGTGCCTATCGATCAGCTGCGCCACCAGCTCCGGAGTGACCGCCAATCAAGCTAGTCCGATTTACGCGTCAGCTCGTGCTCGACATGACGGACGATTTTACGCATCACACTCGGCAAAGCCTCACGCTCCATCTCGGCCAAAGAAAGCCAGATAAAATCTTCCGCTTGCAGCAAGTTTTGCCGTAAACGCGCGGCGCCATGCGCCACGGACACCGTCAAGTGTAATTCGAAATGAGTAAAAACATGTTTTACGGTGCCTGGTAGTTTTTGCCAGTCATCGACACTGAAGTGCCGTTGTTGATGATTGTTTTTCGGGTCCCAGCCATGCGAGGGGAATTCCAGCATACCGCCCAACAAGCCCGACTTCGGACGCCGCCGCATTAAGACGCGGCCTCGCCGATCATAAATCCACAAAACCTCACCATGTCGAACGGGCTTTTCAGCTTTGGGTAACCGCCGTGGTAGGGTTGCCGCAATGTCTCGTCCGGCGCAATAGGTGGCACATGGGCAGGCGTCGCAGGACGGCGCTTTCGGCGTGCACAGAGTTGCACCGAGATCCATTAACGCTTGGGCGAAGTCGCCTGGTCGTTGTTGCGGTACCAGCGGCGCAAGGGTCTCATGGACTTCAGCTTTGAGCTGGGGTAGTGGCGTTGTTAGGCGAAACAGTCGTGACATGACACGCTCAATATTGCCATCAACCGGGGCGCTTGGCTGATTAAAGGCAATCGCGGCAATGGCCGCCGCCGTGTAAGGCCCAATGCCTGGTAAGCCTCTGAGTGCTGTCTCAGTGCGTGGGAATTGACCGTCATGGTCGCGCGCAATGATACGGGCACAGGCTAGCAAATTGCGCGCGCGCGCATAATAACCCAGCCCTGCCCAAGCCGCCATAACGGCCTCGTCGTGTGCTTGCGCCAATTCCCCGACGCTGGGCCAGCGATCAAGAAAATTATGGAAATAGGGGATCACGGCAGTCACCGTTGTTTGCTGCAGCATGATCTCCGACAGCCAGACATGATAGGGGTTCGGGGTTCGACCGTCGCGAATGCGCCATGGTAAGTCGCGCCCATTCGCGTCGTACCAAGCCAAGACATGGCCCGCGATGCGTTGAGCGTGTTTTGTCCTCGCTTCCGCCGATCGCTTCATATAGACTACCTCCTAGCGGATCAAACCATGAACCAAAAGTCCACCAGATCGCAAGCCAAAAGCCATTATCTCGGTAATCTCATCGGGCGCTTGACTGCGCCGGCCCTCAAGCGACGCGGTTTTCGCGATGTACAAATTATGGATCACTGGCCGGTGATTGTTGGGCGACAGCTGGCGACTTTGACAATGCCTGAGAGGCTGGTGCGCCGCTCTGAGCAGGAGACGGTTCTCGTGGTGCGGGTCGATGGTGCGATGGCGCTCGAAATTCAACATCTATCGCCGCAAATTCTCGATCGCATTAATCAATATTATGGGCCAGCGACGGTTACGCGGTTGCAGATTATTCAAGGCCCGCTGCCGCGCGCTTTTCATGGCGTCTATCCGAGGCCTGCAGAATTGCGCCCATTGACGCAACAAGCCGATGAGGCGCTGGCAGATTTTCCGCGCGGCAATCTGCGTGATGCTTTGGCACGGCTGGGCGGTCGCATTATGCACCGTGCTTCGAAAACTGGCGAAAACTGAGGGGCTTAGCCGCGAATCGCGATGTGCGCCGCGCGATAGTTTTCCACAAGCTTGAACGTAGATCGTGGATTCAATCAGCGGCGCGTTCTTAACACAGGTATAATCGGAAACGTATACGATTCGAACCTGTTTCGGGTTCGCTCAGAGAAAAGTACGGTTCATTATGGAAAGCAAATCACGTCTAGTTATTCTGGCTCTCGCGGTTTTGGTGGCAATTGCCGCCGGCGCATACATATATCGTGGCGGCTCATCGTCTGAGGCGCCAGCCAATGTCGAAACGATGAGCGAGACGTCCCAGTCCGAGGCTGTTTTTGACGCTGAAGACAAGTCGTCGCCATCGCAAGAACAAGCCAACGATGCGCCATCTGCGGTCAAGGCCCTTGATGAGATAGTGCTGGGCGATCCCAATGCGCCGGTGACGATGATCGAATATGCCTCGTTGACCTGCCCGCATTGCGGCGCTTTTCACAATGAAACCTTGCCGATTCTGAAAAAGGAATATGTCGATACGGGCAAACTAAAAATATTTTTGCGGCCTTTCCCTTTCGATGGCGTAGCAACGGCTGGATCGATGCTGGTCTATTGCGTCGCTCCCGAAATGCGGCTCAATTTTCTGACTATGTTGTTTGAGCGACAATCCGTTTGGTTGGTCAGTCCTGAGCCCGTTAAGGAACTCGAGAAATTAGCGCGGTTTGCAGGTTTGTCGGAAATGGATTTCCGCGTCTGCCTTAAGGATGAAGCCATCTTTAATGGTATTCGTGAAATTCAAAAAGCGGCTCATGAGCGAGAGAGGGTGCAATCGACCCCGACCTTTTTCGTTGGGGACGATCGTATCGAAGGCAATCAAAGCGTCGATGCCTTTCGTGATGTGATCAACAAATATGTGCCTAGTGAGTAAAGGATAAAAGACATGCAGTTTTCGCGCCTTCGGCTCTCTGGTTTTAAATCTTTCGTGGATCCCGTTGACCTCGACATTCTGCCGGGCCTGACGGGTGTTGTCGGCCCCAATGGTTGCGGCAAGTCGAACCTGCTCGAAGCCCTGCGGTGGGTTATGGGCGAGACCTCTTACAAGTCTATGCGCGGTTCGGGCATGGAAGATGTTATCTTCTCAGGCACGACGAGCCGCCCGTCGCGCAATCACGCCGAGGTGGCGTTGTATTTGGACAATGATGATCACTCGGCACCGTCTGAATATAATGATGAAGAGTTGCTCGAAATTATTCGCCGCATTGAGCGCGATGCTGGTTCGGCCTATCGCATTAATGGTCGTGATGTGCGCGCTAAAGACGTGCAACTTTTATTTGCCGATGCCTCAACGGGGGCGCGCTCGACAGCGCTGGTGAAGCAAGGTCAGATCGGCGAATTGATAAACTCCAAGCCGGAGTCGCGGCGTCGAATTCTCGAAGAAGCAGCTGGTATATCGGGTCTGCATTCGCGTCGTCATGAAGCCGAACTGCGCCTGCGCGCGGCTGAGAGCAATCTCGAAAAACTCGATGAGACTATGGGGCAAATGGAAGGCCAATTGCGGGCGCTGCGGCGGCAGGCGCGTCAGGCAACCCGCTATCGTGCTCTGTCGGGACAAATTCGCCAAACCGAGGCGCTGGCTTTTCATGTGCAGTGGCACATGATCGTTTCGCAGCTCGCTGAAATCGAAACGGCGTTGCAAGGGATTAAAGGGGATGTGCAGGACAAAACGCAAGCCGCCGCCCGTGCAAGTACGGTGCAGAGTGAACTGCAAGCCAGCTTGACGCCGTTGCGCGAAGAGGAAGCCGCGGCGGCGGCGGCGCTACGACGGTTGACGATCGAGCGCGAAAATCTCGACGCCGAGGAGCGCCGCGCCCGCGAGATGATTGAGCGGCTGCAACGCCAATGCAGCGATTTGCAGGCCGATCAGGCGCGCGAGCAATTGCAGGTCGATGACGCCAGCACGCAGACGACACATATCGCCGAGGAGATCAAATCGCTCGAGGCTGAGAATAGTCAGGATGCGGCAGAGGTCGAAGCTGCGGCTCAAAATAATTTGGCCGACAAAACGACCGCTCTCGAGGCGCTCGAAGCGATGCTCGATGAACAGACCCGCGCTGTAGCGGATCGCGCGGCACGGCATCAGGCTCTCACACAGGAAATTCAAATTACGCGGATGCGGTTAGAGCGATTGCAAGCACAGGCACAAGAGCGTCAAGCGCAACAGCAAAATCTGAGAGAGAGCTGTCCACCAGAAGACACGCATTCCGAATTATTCACCCGCAAGCAGGCCGCCGAAGATCGCCTGACGCAGCTGACGCAGGCGCTGCATGACATTCATAACGCCGTCCGCGAAAGCGAAAATAAAGTTGAAGCAAGTGAGGCGCCTGTAAAGGCTGCCAGGGCGCTGGCCGAACGCTTGATCGGCGAGCGCGCTGCTTTGTCGGCACTGTTTGCGCGCCCCGATAGCACTGATTACCCCTCCATCGTCGATGCGTTGTCAGTTGAGGTCGGTTATGAGATGGCTCTCGGCGCCGCTTTGGGGGATGACTTGATTGCCTCCTCGGATGAGACCGCGCCAGCTCATTGGCGTAATTTACCGCCGCTCGCGTCGCGCGCCGCTTTGCCTGATGGGGTAATAGCTTTGAGTGATTTTGTGAGTGGTGTGAGCTCGCTCGAGCGCCGCCTAACGCAGGTTGGTGTGGTGCGCGATAAAGGCCAAGCGCGCGCGCTACAAAGTCAATTGGCTTTGGGCCAACGACTTGTTTCCCTCGAGGGTGATCTTTGGCGCTGGGATGGCTATTGTGCCGCTGCCGAAGCACCGACAGCGGCGGCACAGCGTCTGGCGCAACGCAACCGGTTGAAAGAAGTTGGCGAGGAGCTGAAGCGTGCTGAAGCCGATTTGCAGCGCAAAGAGGCCGCACTTGCCGATCTCAAGCAGGAACATCGTGATTTTCTTGATCGCGAAGCCAAAGGACGCGTTGCGGTTGATGAGGCCCGTGACTTATTGGCTAAAATTCGCGACGATCTAACCGAAGACACGCGCCAGCGTGAAGACTATCAAGCCCGGAGCACTGCGATTGCCGAGGCATTGCAAGCGATAGAAAGTGATTTGGCCGAGCAGACGACAGCGCGGAAAAAATCCGAGGCTGAATTGGCGAGCCTGCCCGATGAGCAAGCCATGCATGAAAAGTCGCAAAACTTGCGGCAGCAAGTGGCAGAAGCGCGTGTTGCGGCCAGCGAAGCGCGGGCAGCTTTTGACCAACTCCGCAGTCAGCGTCAATTACGAGAGGCGCGACTGGAGAAATTGCGGGGCGAATTTTCATCTTGGCAAGGCCGCCATCAAGCGGCTGTCGCGCAAGTTGAAGCGCTGGGAGAACGCCACAGCGCGGTCAGCGCCGATCTTGAGCGTGTGGCCGGAGAGCCGGCACAAATTGAAGCGCGCAAGACCAGTCTTATCGAGCTTATCCAAGCCGCTGAAATTGATCGTAAAACCAAGGCCGATACTTTGGCTGCGGCAGAGACCAGCCTCGCTGCCGCTGATCGCGACGCGCGCGCTATTCAAACCGCTTTGAGCGAGGCCCGGGAGGCATTGGCGCGGCATGAGGCGAACCGCGAGAACGCCAAGCAACGCGAGGAAGAAATCGGCCGTAAAATCCGCGAAGTTCTGCAAGTTGAACCTGAAAAAGCATTGGCATTGGCCGATCATGATGCCGATAAGCCGTTGCCCGAGATCACGGACATCGAAACGCGATTGGAAAAATTCCGCCGCGAACGCGAAAGCTTGGGCGGCGTGAATCTGCAAGCCGATAGCGAAGCCGATGAAATCGAAGCGCAATTAACCGAGATGCGGACTGAGCGCGATGATTTGGGGCAAGCTATTAACAAATTGCGCTATGGTATTGGGCAACTGAACCGCGAGGGACGCGAGCGTCTGCTGGCTGCTTTCGAGTCCGTGAACACACATTTTCAGCGGTTATTTACGCAATTGTTTGGCGGTGGGACAGCGCGGCTCGAGTTAACCGAGTCTGATGATCCGTTAGAAGCGGGGCTGGAAATTATTGCGCATCCGCCCGGCAAAAAACCGCAAATGATGTCACTTTTATCGGGGGGTGAGCAGGCGCTGACGGCCATGGCGATGATTTTCGCCGTGTTTTTGACCAATCCCTCACCGATCTGCGTGCTCGATGAGGTGGATGCACCACTCGATGATGCAAATGTGGAGCGTTTCTGCCAGATGATTCGCGAAATTGCTGACGAAACCAAGACGCGCTTTCTGTTGATAACTCACCACGCCTTGACGATGGCGCGGGTTGATCGGTTGTTTGGGGTCACCATGCAAGAGCAAGGGGTCAGTTCCTTGATCTCGGTCGATCTGGCGCAAGCTGAACGATACGCAGAATCGGGCGGTGCCATTGACGATGATTTAGACCAAATGAATATTGGTTAATAAAATCAGTTATTTAATTTTATTTTATCGGGTTCATATCGCACCAAATATGATCGATCGTTGTGAATAGCAGGCAAATGGGTATGATTTCCCGCTAAGGTGAGGGTCTATTTTATGGCTGAAGAGCCCAATTCTTTGCAAGATTTGTCGCGTCGTCTCGACGCGGTAAGGCAAAAAAACACCCCAAAACCGCGCCGAAATGCCTCAGGAGGCATGGTTGGGCTCGCCTACCGCTTGACGATTGAGATTATAGCGGCTATTGGCGTAAGCGGTTTTATTGGCTGGTGGATTGATAAGGTTTTTGATTCTAAACCTGTAGGTCTACTGATAATGCTTTTTTTAGGCGTCGCGGCTGGACTTATGAATGCAATCCGGACGGTGCACTCTCTGAAAGAGTTTCAGGCCATGAATGGTGGCGGCGATGCCGCTGGGTCCCAATTGGGGCGCGATAAAGAGGAGTGATGCAAGTGAGCGATACGGGTCAGGCGGACAGCGGGGCTGCTATGAATCCAATGCACCAATTCGAGGTGCATGCTCTCTATGATCTGCCGACAATTGGCGGCATAGACACATCCTTTACCAACGCCTCCTTGTGGATGGTCATTGCGGTGGCCTCGATCACATTATTCTTCGGCTTAACATCGCGCTTTACCTCGGTTGTTCCGGGCCGTCTGCAGTCACTGGGTGAGCTTGGCTACACCTTTGTCGCCAATATGTTGAAAGAAAATGTTGGTACCGAAGGCATGCGCTTCTTTCCCCTCATTTTCACGCTGTTCATGTTCATTCTGTTTTGCAACTTACTGGGCATGTTGCCGTATTCTTTCACGGTCACCAGCCATTTGATTGTTACATTCGCGCTGGCCGCTCTGGTCTTTTTGCTGGTGACGCTGGTTGGTTTTGCATATCACGGTATCGGTTTTCTAAAATTATTCGTGCCATCTGGCATTCCGATGATACTCATGCCGTTACTCGTGCTTATTGAGTTGATTTCCTATCTCACGCGCCCAATCAGCCTATCAGTTCGCTTGTTCGGCAATATGGTTGCCGGCCACACCATGCTGAAAATTTTCGGTGGTTTTGTTGTTGGCTTGTCGGCCGCTGGCCTTGTGCCGTTGGCAGTGGCCCCAT
Source organism: Alphaproteobacteria bacterium (assembly GCA_965660195.1). GTDB lineage: Bacteria > Pseudomonadota > Alphaproteobacteria > RS24 > RS24 > JAYODZ01. The sequence continues at coordinate 1,541 of CBFHZM010000028.1, read as the reverse complement.
TTCTTCTGATGATCGCTTTAACCGGTCTGGAACTGCTGATTGCAGCGTTGCAGGCTTATGTATTCACAATCTTAACGTGTATCTACCTCAACGAGGCGATACATATGGATCACTAAACTTAACTTTTAACGTGTTTTGGACGACTAAACGGAGGTCTTACCCATGGAAGCAGAAGCAGCAAAACTTCTTGGTCAAACAATCGGCGCAGGTATCGCCTGTATCGCTCTTGCTGGTGCAGGTATCAGTATCGGCAACATTTTTGGTAACTACTTGTCGGGCGCTCTGCGCAATCCGTCAGCAGCTCAGGGCCAGTTCCCAAACCTGCTTCTCGGCTTTGCCTTGGCAGAAGCCACAGGCCTGTTTGGTCTGATTATCGCCCTTATCCTGCTGTTCGTATTCTAATCAAGTTACGATAGCAAAACGAAATATCGGACGGGTAACAGCTCATGCCCCAGTTAGACCCAAGCATTTTTGGTGGCCAGCTTTTTTGGCTGGCGGTAACATTTGTCTCGCTTTTTCTTGTCTTGACCTTTGTTATCCTACCGCGCATTGGCAAAACGCTGTCTACGCGTCAAAATCGCTTGCAAGATGATCTCGAGGCCGCAGAGCGGCTCCGAGATCAGGCGCAAGCCGCGCTCAAGGCCTATGATGAAGCTCTGACCGCGGCCCGCGCTAATGCGGTGCGTTTGGCACAAGAAGTGCTTGCTGAGATGCAGGCTGAGATGGATAAGCAGAAAGCTGATATCGATACCCGTATCGCGGCGCAAGCAGCAGAGGCTGAAAAGCGTCTGCAGGCTTCTCGAGATCAAGCAATGAGCAATATTCGTAGCTCGGCTGCCGATATTATTGGTGACATTGTCACAGCCGTGTCGGGTCAAACCCCTGACCAGGCCGCCACGGACGCCGCGCTTGAGCGGGCTCTGAACTAGCGAGGGAAGCCATGTCGTTTGATGAATCTTTTTTCGTCGCTTTAGCCTTCGTAGTTGTTATTGCCGCGTTTATATATTTGCGCTTGCCAAGCAAGTTGATTGCGGCGCTCGATGATCGTGCCGATCAAATTCGTAACGAGCTCGAGCAAGCCAAGAAGTTGCGAGAGGATGCTGAAGCTCTGCTGGCAGAATATGAAGCCAAACGCAATGCTGCTGAGCAGCAAGCCGAACAAATTGTTGCCGATGCGCGCGCCAATGCCGAAGCTTTGGCTGCTGAAGCTAAGCAAAAAATGGAAGATAGCCTGGAGCGCCGAACGCAACAGGCTCAAGAAAAAATTGCCCGCGCTGAAGCTAATATGGTCAAGGAAGTTCGCCTTGCCGTGACCTCAATCGCCATTAATGCTGCCGAGCAGGTTATTCGCGACACATTTTCGGACAAACAGAAACAAGCTCTTGTCGCGGAAAACCTCGCGGAAATCGACAGCAAGTTCCAATAATCTATTGCTTATTCGCTTCTTGCCTGTTTCACATCACTGTCTTGCGGTGCGTAATGCGGCCAGGCATCACTGGCCAATTGCCGAACTTCGGTCGGCTCTTGACCGAGGCGTGAGC
>CBFHZM010000027.1:0-21325 GCA_965660195.1 Alphaproteobacteria bacterium | reverse complement strand
GAAAGCCAGCCAATGCCGCAACCGCTCCAGGAAAGCCAGCGCCAGAGCCTAGGTCGACCCAATTGCGTGCCGTTTCGGGGACCAGCGGCAGCAATTGCAACGAGTCCGCGAAATGCCTCTGCCAAATGTGATCGATCGTCGATGGCCCGACGAGATTGATTTTTTGTTGCCACTTGCGCAACAACGCCTCATAGGCCGTAAGGCGTGCGACTGTTTCACGTGAAACATTGAATTCAGACTGAAACGCGCGGACATCCATCGAGGCTATTCGGCCGCCAACGCCGCTTTCTTGGCAATATGCAAGAGTTGCGTCAAAGCGGCCGGTGTCATGCCGTCAATTCGCGCGGCCTGCCCCAAAGTAACCGGCCTCGTCGCCTGTAATTTTTGTCGTATTTCCGTGGCCAAGCCCGGTTGCGAGAGATAATCAATATCGCTCGGAAGAACAAAATTCTCATCGCGGCGAAACGCAGCGATATCCGCATCTTGGCGGTCGAGATAGCCAGCATATTGGGCGTCAGTCTCGATTTGGCTCCGGATTGGCTCCGGCCAAGCCGCAATTTCGGGCCAAATCGCCGCCATTGTGTCAAAATCAATCTGCGGATGCGCCAGTAAATCAAATAAATTGCGCCTCACGCCGTCGGCATTAAGCATCAACCCATGATGTGCCGCCTGATTGGGGGTCATATTAAGCCGGCTCGCGACGGCGCGGGCCGCTTCCAGATCCTGCATTTTAGCCTCAAACGCCCGAGCCCGCGCCACGCCGACCAGACCGACGGCAATCCCCTTCGGGGTCAGGCGCTGATCGGCATTATCGGCACGTAAACTCAACCGATATTCAGCACGGGCGGTGAACATACGATAGGGTTCGCTTACACCCCGCGTTACCAAATCATCAATCATGACACCCAAATAGGCCTCGGCCCGATCAAAGTAGACCGGATCTTGATCGCCAGCGCGCCGCGCCGCATTCAAACCTGCGACCAACCCCTGCCCGCCAGCCTCCTCATATCCCGTGGTGCCATTGATTTGACCGGCGAGGAACAGGCCCGGCACCTTTTTACTCTCGAGATTGGGTAATAATTCGCGCGGGTCGACATAATCATATTCGATCGCATAGCCCGGGCGGATAATGCGCACATCCTCGAGGCCCGGGATGGTACGAATAAAAGCGTCCTGAAGATCACTCGGCAACGAGGTCGAAATGCCATTGGGATAAACAGTATCGTCATCCAAGCCTTCTGGCTCGAGAAAAATCTGGTGCCGCATCCGATCCGGAAAGCGGACAACCTTATCTTCAATCGAAGGGCAATAACGCGGCCCCACACCGGCAATCTGGCCCGAATAAACTGGCGATTTTGTAACATTGGCGGCGATCAGAGCGATCGTCTCCTCCGTTGTACCTGTAATATGGCAAACTGTTTGTGGCGTGGTAATTTCCGTGGTTAGAAACGAAAACGGCACCGGCGGCTGATCCCCCGGCTGCTCCTCCAAGCGGTCATAGGCAATGGTTTTGCCGTCGAGCCGCGCTGGCGTTCCGGTTTTCAGCCGCCCCAGCTTTAAATCCAAACCATAGAGGCGCTGGGACAAGCGCCGCGCTGGCGCCTCACCATGGCGGCCAGCGGGAATGCGCTCCTCGCCAATATGAATAAGCCCATCCAAAAATGTGCCCGTGGTCAAAACAACCGCGCCGGCCCGCAAAATATGGCCATCGGCTGTCTCTACCCCAGCAATCCGGCCGTCTTTTAGAATAAGATCCTCAACCGCCGCAGCCAGAACGGACAGGCCCTCGGTGTCAGCGACCGCGACTTGCATGGCTTGTCGATATAACTTTCGATCCGCTTGCGCCCGGGGTCCGCGCACTGCCGGCCCTTTGCGACGGTTCAAGAGGCGAAACTGTATCCCGGCGAGGTCAGCAACCCGTCCCATATATCCATCTAGCGCATCGATTTCGCGCACCAAATGCCCCTTACCAACGCCGCCAATCGCAGGATTGCAAGACATTTCGCCGATCGTCTCAATTTTATGGGTAACCAAAAGCGTTTTGGCGCCACTGCGCGCTGCTGCACCCGCCGCCTCACAACCAGCATGGCCGCCCCCGATCACAATGACGTCCCACGGCTGTTGTGCCGCCGCGTTAGGCTCCAGCCCGATAATCAGCGCTTCATTCATGGCTCGCTTTTACTGCTTACCGGTTGCTGGAGCAAGACCTGCCGGCCAAAATTCGACCACCCTGTTTCACGTGAAACATTTTGAGGGGCTTTATTTGCCAATGCAAAAATCGGCAAAAACAATGTCGAGCAAGGCCTCAATATCGACCTGCCCCGTGATCCGACCCAGAGCGCGGCTTGCCAGGCGCAAATCCTCAGCTGCCAACTCCAACGCCCGATGCCGCGCCGCGTCTGCCCGCTGTAAATAGGACAAGGCTTCTTCCAATGCTGCGCGATGCCTGGCGCGCGTCAGAGCGGGCTGTTCTGCCAGCCCAAAACGCTGGCCCAAAGTTTCAGTGAGAATAGTTTTAAAATCGTCAACACCCTGTCCCGTTAGTGCTGACAGAGCCACCGAACGCACGCCGTCCGGTAGTTTCAACTTTGTTGGCCCAAGATCCGCCTTATTGCCAAGACAAAAATCGCCAGCCAGCAATAAATCAATAGCATCGCCAGGTGGAGCATCGGGGGCAACGACAAGCAGGCGTATATCTGCTTCCTCGGCCCGCCGTTTCGCCCGCACGACACCTTGCATCTCAATATCATCGCCCGAAAGCCGCAAGCCAGCGGTATCAGCGATCGTGACCGGCACCCCCGCCATTACCAAGGACACTTCAACGACGTCACGCGTTGTGCCCGCTTGCGGCGAGACAATGGCCGCGTCTTTCTTGGCTAAAGTATTGATAATACTTGATTTTCCTGCATTTGGGCTGCCGATGATCGCGACCGATACCCCATCGCGCAGGCGTTCTCCTCGTTGGTCCGCGAGGTGATCGGCGATTTCCTCCGCTAACCCGTCAAGGCCAGCAAGCGCACCCTGACCGAGCCCGCCGGGCAAATCTTCATCGGCAAATTCAATATCGGCCTCGAGATGCGCCAATGCCGTTTTTATCCGATCGCGCCAGCCATTATAAAGCGCCCCGAGGGCACCGCGCATCTGACGCAGCGCTTGTTGTTGCTGCGCACCGGTCTCAGCATCGATTAAATCCCCAATCGCCTCTGCCGCCGTCAAATCAAGCCGGCCATTGACCACTGCCCGCCGCGTAAATTCACCGGCCTCGGCAGGCCGCAACCCCTGCATGCTGGCCAAAGCCGTCAAAATACTCTCAATAACCGCTAGTCCGCCATGGGCGTGAATCTCGACGCAATCTTCGCCCGTAAAGCTATGCGGGCCGGGCATCCATAAAACCAACGCTTGATCCAGCTCGCGGCCCGTCTCCGGACAGAACACAGGCCGCACCCGCGCCTCGCGCACCGTTGGCAGGGGCTTTCGCGTCAGCGCCTTCAGGGCGTCGCCCGCGCGCGTGCCGCTTAACCGGATAACGGCCAGAGCCGATCGTCCTACTGGTGTTGCAAGTGCATAAATCGTCATTGGCCGTTTCACCTGCCCGATAAAAACTAATTCGTTTTGCCGCGTTTCCCGCCAGCCAAAAATCGTCTAGCCTCTTTACCATGCCTTCGGAAAATCTTCTACGCCTCGAAACCAGCCCCTACCTTCTGCAACATGCTGATAACCCTGTACACTGGACTGGGTGGAACCAAGCCGCGCTTGACGAAGCGCGAACGCGTGGACTACCAATTTTGCTGTCGATCGGATATGCCGCTTGTCACTGGTGTCACGTCATGGCGCATGAAAGCTTTGAAGACGAAGAAGTCGCGGCGGTGATGAATGACAATTTTGTCTGCGTGAAAGTCGATCGCGAGGAACGCCCCGATATTGACGACATCTATATGACGGCACTGTCGATGATGGGGGAACAAGGCGGCTGGCCGCTGACAATGTTTCTCGACCATAGCGGTCGTCCCTTCTGGGGCGGCACCTATTTTCCCAAAGAACCGGCCTATGGCAGGCCGGGCTTCATGCAGCTGCTGACGCAAATTTCTGGCGCTTATCAAAAAGGCGATCCGCAAATTGAAACCAATATGCGCGCGCTTAAAGATGGTCTGACAGCACAGGCCACGCGTGATGCTGCTGGCGATTACCCGGGCGACCTCCCCGGCCGCGCACTGCGGAGCATCGCTGCGCATATTGATGAGAGCCATGGCGGCATGGGTGGCGCGCCGCAATTTCCACAGCCTGTGCTATATCGCTTTTTGCTCGACCAAGCGCACATAGAGAAGGACGCTGCGGCCTCATCGCGGGTCTTGCACACGTTAACGCAAATTTGTCAGGGCGGTATTCATGACCATCTCGGTGGTGGTTTTTCGCGCTATACAGTCGATGCCGAATGGCTGATCCCGCATTTCGAAAAAATGCTTTACGATAATGGTCTATTGCTCGGCTGGATGGCGCAAGCATGGCGGATCACAAAAAACCCACTCTATGCCCGCCGCATGGAAGAAACGGTGGCATGGCTTCAGCGCGACATGTTATTAGAACCGGGCTATTTTGCCGCCAGCCTCGACGCCGATAGCGAGGGCGAGGAAGGCAAATATTATATCTGGTCGTGGGATGAGTTAGGTCAAATTCTCGGCGACGATCGCGAAGCTTTCGCGGCGGCATATGGATGTCGTCCTAACGGTAACTTCGAAGGCAATAATATCCCCAACCGCCTCGGACAAGAAGAAACCGACAGCGATCACCTCGGAGACTTGCGCGCCCGGCTCCTCACAGAGCGCGCACGCCGTATACCGCCAGGACAAGATGACAAGGTTCTCGCCGATTGGAACGGATTATTGATCGCCGGATTATGTGAGGCCGCCACCGTTATGGACCGCGCCGATTGGCTCGCGATGGCGGAGCGCGCTTTCGCAGGCATTGTGTCGGACCTCTCCGACGGGGATGGTCTGGTGCATAGCATGCGTGGCAATAGTCGTATGCCGCTCGGATTGGGTGAAGACCTGGTGTTGATGAGCGATGCAGCTTTGCACCTCTACAGCGCCACCGGCAAACCAGATTACTTGGGACACGCCGAAACTTGGATGACACATCTCGAGGCAGCGTATGCCTGTCGCGGCGGCTATAGTTCAGCAGCCACGGCGCAACGTGACGTCTTGGTGCACAACCGGCCGGTATTTGATAACGCAGTTCCGAGCCTCAACGGCTCGGCTCTGCTGGTTCTCGCTAAGCTCGCGCATTTAACAGGCGCGCCTGCATATTATGAACGAGCCGCCAATCTGCGGCGGAATTTTAGTGGGCTATTGCCGCGCTCTTACATTCAAATGCCACGTTTTCTCGGCGCCGCGCGCCTTCTCGACCACGCCGTAACAGCCGTTATTATCACCGACGATTTTAATGACCACGATTATCGCGCGCTTTATCGCCTACTCGCTGAAGCCTGCGGTCCCGATCTGCTAATCATTCCAAGCAGCGACAAGGTAGCAGCCTTGCCCAAGCTTCATCCAGCATTCGGCAAGACGCGGCTAGAGAATAAACCGACGGTCTATCTCTGTCCGGCGGGGTCCTGCTTGCCGCCGATCAACACGATTCAAGCCTTGAAAGAACAGCTATCCAGACTTAACCTATCGTCATCTTGACCGGAGGACACTTATGACCCAGATGAATATTGAGACCAAAGACGGAAGCTTTAATGGCTATTTGGCCCTGCCAGAAACGGGACGTGGGCCTGGTGTCGTCGTGGCGCAAGAAATTTTTGGCGTCAATGCCAATATGCGCGGCATCGCTGATTGGTTGGCCGGTCAGGGATATGTAGCCCTCTGCCCCGATATGTTTTGGCGCATTGAACCGGGCATTGAGCTAACTGACAAATCTGAAGCTGAGTGGCAAAAAGCCTTCGAGCTATTCGGAAAATTCGATGCCGATGCTGGCGCCCGCGATTTGCAAGACGCCATCACCAGCCTCCGTAACCATCCCGCCTGCTCGGGAAAGGTTGGTGTTATGGGGTTCTGCCTTGGCGGAAAGCTTGCCTATATGGCGGCCTGCCGCACCGACGCCGACGCCGCCATTGGCTATTACGGCGTGGGGATCGAGGATATGCTTGATGAAGCCGGTAACATCAATGCGCCGCTCATGTTGCACATAGCGGGACTTGATCAGTTCTGCCCACCTGAGGCTCAGGCAGCCATCGAAAGCGGGCTCGGCGGCCATGGCCAAATCACCATCCATATTTACCCAGATGATGATCACGCATTTGCCCGCGAGGGCGGCGAACATTACAGCGCACAAGCCGCTTCGATCGCCAATCAACGGAGTTTGGATTTGCTTTCAAGCGCGCTATCTGGCGCGTAGGCTTACGTATTCATCGAGTCAAAAAACTCAGCATTCACTTTCGTCTGCTTGAGCTTATCGAGCAAGAACTCGATCGCGTCCACCGTTCCCATCGGATTGAGAATACGGCGTAAGACATAAATCTTACTCAAGGTTGCGCGATCAACCAGTAATTCTTCTTTCCGCGTGCCCGACTTCATAATATCAATCGCGGGGAAGACGCGTTTATCTGCGACCTTACGATCGAGCACAATTTCGGAATTACCCGTGCCCTTAAATTCTTCAAAAATAACCTCGTCCATCCGACTACCGGTTTCGATAAGCGCGGTCGAGATGATGGTCAGCGAACCACCCTCCTCAATATTCCGCGCTGCGCCGAAAAAGCGCTTCGGACGCTGCAAGGCGTTAGCATCGACACCACCTGTAAGCACCTTACCGGAAGACGGCACCACCGTATTATAAGCCCGACCTAGACGGGTAATGCTATCGAGCAAAATGACGACATCACGGCCGTGCTCAACCAAGCGTTTTGCTTTCTCTATCACCATTTCCGCAACCTGCACGTGACGCGTGGCTGGTTCGTCGAAGGTTGAGGACACAACCTCACCACGCACACTACGTTGCATGTCAGTCACTTCTTCTGGTCGTTCATCAATCAATAGAACAATAAGGTAGCATTCCGGATGGTTTTCAGCGATCGACTTGGCGATGCTCTGCAATAGGACTGTTTTCCCTGTCCGTGGCGGTGCAACAATGAGCGCGCGCTGACCTTTACCGAGCGGCGCGACAATATCAATCACGCGGCTCGACATGTTTTTACTCTCGGGATCCTGAATTTCCATTTTGAAATGCTCATCAGGATAGAGCGGTGTGAGGTTATCGAAGTGTACTTTTTGTCGTGCCTTATCGGGGTCCTCAAAGTTAATTTTGTTGACCTTCACCAAGGCAAAATAACGTTCACCATCCCGAGGCGAGCGAATGTCTCCCTCGATCGTGTCACCAGTCCGCAACCCAAAGCGGCGAATTTGCGACGGACTGACATAAATATCATCGGGCCCCGGTAGATAATTCGCATCGGGTGAACGCAAGAACCCAAATCCGTCCTGTAAGACTTCAACAACCCCTTCGCCGATAATCTCAACGCCATCCTCGGCGTATTTTTTCAGTATCGCGAACATCATATCTTGCTTCAGCATTGATGATGCATTTTCGATCTCGCTAGCTTCTGCAAGCGCCAAAAGATCCGTTGGCGATTTTTGTTTGAGATCCTGGAGTCTAACCTGTTTCATAATATCACCGGAAAATAAGCGTCTACAACCGCTATATTTTTGAGGGAGGGAAGTGGCGCGCGGGATTGAGCGCTACTGAGACTGTTATAACAGAAAAAAGCCTACCGTCTAGAGGCGCAGCAGAGTTAGAACGGCCTCACAATAACCATAATAACAATGATAATTGTTAAAATTGGACCTATTTCGTTGATTTTTCTATAAAATTTACTTGTTTTCACATTCTCACCGGCGGCTAACCGCTTTTGCGTCCGGGTCAAATAGACATGAAACCCTGTTAGTACCAAAACACTAGCGAGTTTGACATAAAACCAATACGCAGCGCCGTCCCAGAATCCTGGCCGCAGTATCAATAGAATTGCAAAAAACCACGCAGCCATCATCGCTGGGTTCATGATGATTTTAATCAGCTTGGCTTCCATAGTGCAAAAAACATCGGCATCTCTGCCGTTTTCCAAAGCTTCGCAGTGATAAACGTAAAGCCGCGGTAAGTAATATATTCCCGCCATCCAAAATAGAACGGAAATAAGGTGAAAAGCCAAAAACCAACGCTCATACAACAGCAAAAATTCCATTATTCTCCCCGTTGTCGCAGGTAATTAACCAAATCAGCCACATGCTCTGGAGGCGTTTGAGGCACAATCCCGTGTCCTAAGTTAAAAATATATCGTCGGTGGCGCAAACTATCACAAATATGATCGATCGCTTTAGTCAATTGATCACCGCCGGCAACTAGAATCTCTGGATCTAAGTTTCCTTGAATCACAATATCTTCATCTAAACTATCTGCTAGGCGGGCTAAATCTACATTCTGATCTACCGACATAGCGTTAATAGCTGTTTCACGCGCATATGTCGCAAGGTCATATTGCGCGGCCCGCGGAAAACCAATAATTGGCACATCAACGCCGCGCGCACGCAAACCGGCAACAATTTTTTGCACCGGCGCGATACAAACATCCTCAAAATCCTGCCCCGTCAGGCTTTGCGCCCAACTCTCAAAAATTTGTAGGGTTTGCGCACCACTCTTAACCTGCGCTTCAAGGTAATTAATACTTTGCTCCGTCAGGAGATCGAGAATGCCCATAAACGCTGATCGATCCTGCGCTAAAAGTTTTTTTGCCGGCGCTTGATCTGGCGTCCCTCGGCCAGCAATCATATAACTGGCAACAGTCCAAGGCGCGCCAGCAAAGCCAATAAGCGCGACCTCTTCGGGAAGCGAGTGGCGCAACCGCTCTATGGTCTTATAAACGGGAGCCAGTGTTTTATCAAAGGCATCAAGAGACAGTGTATCTGGATTATAAATTGGCTCTAAACGCGGGCCTTCACCGTCAGCAAACCAAAGTTTCTGCCCCAGCGCTTGTGGCAATAATAAGATATCGGCAAAGACAATCGATGCATCGAAACCATAGCGCCTGATCGGCTGCAACGTCACTTCCTCAGCCAAATCTGGTCGATAACAGAGATCTAAAAAAGATCCTGCCTGTTGGCGGGTTGCACGATATTCAGGTAGATATCGGCCTGCTTGTCGCATCAGCCAAATCGGAGGAACAGCCATTGGTTGGCGTGATGCAAAGAGGGAGAGGAATTTTCCAGTCATCTAATAAATATATAAAAGGTAGTAGTTGATGTTGTCTGCTAGATCTTTTGTGGATTAAACGACATAGCACATCTTGTGCACATCGACACGGTCTGTTTTTCACATCTGTGTGTTATGTGGGTAAAAAAAACGCCCTGTATAACTTTATAATAAAATTATTAACCATCTGAAAAAAGTTGAAAACTTTCATCTGTTGATATCTATCGGCGTGTGTATAAACCGAAAGATATTGTCGAAGACGATAGAATTATTGTTTTCAACAGAACCCATGTAAGATTTATTAAATGGCCTAAAACCAGGCGACAAAAAAAGGCGTATCGGGGACAAAATTGCCCCCTTGTCTTGGCGAGCGGATATATCCACTCTATTAACATTATCCACAGACGGAAGAGAGATTTCAAAGCCCGTGCCGACGCGTAATTTTCACCTACATCTTGTCTCCGATAGTACGGGCGAAACTGTCAATGTGCTGGCCCGTGCCGTGTGCGCACAATTTGAGGGCATTAAGCCAATTGAACATATCTACGGCTTGGTACGTAGTGAAAAACAGCTTGAGCGCACGCTTACTAATATTGATCTCTATCCGGGGCCAGTTTTCTTCTCGATCATCAATCCAGACTTGCGCGAACGGCTTGAGGCGGCGTGCTTGAAATTGCACATGCCGTGCTTTTCGGTGCTTGATCCCTTCATTACACCGATGGCGAGCTTTTTGAACTTGAGCATTAGCGGCAAGGCTGGCTCGAAGCAAAATATGGATAGCGAGTACTTCAAGCGCATCGCTGCCTTGAATTATACAATGATGCATGATGACGGACAAAGCCAAGGCGATCTTAATGACGCAGATATTATTTTGACGGGCGTTAGCCGAACATCGAAAACGCCGACCTGCATGTATCTCGCAAATCGTGGATTCAAGGCAGCCAATGTGCCGCTCGTTCCAGGCATTGCTCCGCCGGCCGAACTGCTGACCGTTACCAAGCCTCTTGTTGTTGGTCTGACGACGTCGATCGAGCGGTTACGGCAAGTCAGAAAAAATCGACTTTTGAGCCTTAATGAAGAAACCGAGACCGATTATGTTGATCCAGAAACTGTGCAGCGCGAAATTACAGAAGCCCGCCGCTTATGCGCGCGCAAGGGCTGGCCAATTATCGACGTCACGCGTCGATCGATTGAGGAAGTTGCGGCGGCGGTGATGAACCTACATCAGCAATATTTAGATCAATCTCTTGGGGGGGACGGCCGATGACAAAGGCGGGTGATAACACGCCGTTGCCGCGACTTATTTTGGCCTCGGCGAGCGCATCGCGAGCGGCTATTTTGCGGCAAGCCGGCATCGCTTTTGAAGTTCGGGTGTCGGGCGTCGACGAGGATGCGATCAAAGCCCGCCATGCTGGAACTGATGCGGACCTGGTCCTGGCGCTGGCAAAGGCCAAAGCGCAGGCCGCGCCGTTGGGCCGTGGTGAGATCGCAATCGGTGCCGATCAAATTATGGTTTGCAACGGAAAGCGTTACGACAAACCGAGCTCCATGGCAGTAGCGCGGGAGACCTTAAGGTCTTTGTCGGGACAAACCCATTACTTGGTTAATGGCGTTAGCCTTTGTACAAGCGCTGGCGAAATTTGGACTTATAGCAATCAAATTGCGTTGACCGTCCGCGACTTGTCGGAAAATTTTCTCGATGCTTATTTGGCCCACGAGGGCGAAAGCATATTATCCTCTGTCGGTTGCTATCGCTTGGAGGCGATGGGAGCGCAACTTTTCACTGAAATTGCTGGCGATTATTTCTCGATTTTGGGCCTGCCGCTGTTACCGCTTTTGCAGGAGCTGCGGCGTTTGTCGGTGGTCCCATCATGACGAAGAACCTTGGCGTGATTGGTTGGCCGGTGGCACATTCGCGCTCGCCACTCATACACAATTATTGGATCAAGAAATATAATTTGGCTGCCCTGTACGATCGTGCAGCCATTTCACCCGACGAGAATTTCGCGGTGGCAGTTGGCGCCTTACGACGCCAGGGGTGGATCGGCGCTAATGTTACAGTGCCGCACAAAGAACGAGCGCTAGCCTATGCCGATACGGCGAGCGCTCATGCAAAACGCCTAGGCGCTGCGAATATTCTCTGCTTTTCTGATGCTGGCGTTCATGCCGATAATTCCGACGGCTATGGTTTTACCGCGGCGCTAGACCAAAATCTCGGCGATCAGAGATGGGGGTCCGAGGTTGCTTATATTCTCGGAGCAGGAGGCGCGGCGCGTGCCATTTTGGGCGCTATGATCGAGGTCGGCGTGCCGAAGATTTTTATCAGCAATCGAAATCGGGCGCGGGCTGAGGCGCTTGCCGCGCTTGCTGATGGTTCGCGCAGCACAGTGAAAATTATTGACTGGGAGGAGCGCGCGCAGGCTCTGCCACAGGCCAAGCTTCTGGTGAATACGACGAGCCTCGGTATGGTGGGGCAGCCGCCCCTCGATTTGTCTTTACGAGGGTTTGCGGGCGTTGTTTTCGACATTGTCTATTCGCCGCTCGAGACACCCCTGTTGGGCGCAGCTCGGGCCATGGGCTTAGTCACGGTGGATGGGCTGGATATGCTGCTGCATCAAGCCGTGCCCGCATTTGAGCTTTGGTTTGGGGTGCGCCCCGAAGTAGATGCGGGACTACGCGCGTTGTTGGTCGCAGATATTGAAATGGGAGCATAAGGTGCTGTTAATTGGATTAACCGGATCAATAGGCATGGGTAAGTCGCAAACCGCTCGCTTGTTCGAGGAGCAGGGCGTTCCGGTTTATGATGCCGATGCTACGGTGCATGCCCTATATGGTAAGGGCGGCGATGCCGTGAAGCCGGTGGGCGCTCTTTTCCCCGATGTGATCGTTGATGGTGCCGTTGATCGCGTCAAACTATCGTCGTATGTGGTCAATGATGCCGCGGCCTTAAAGAAATTAGAGGCTGTTGTTCACCCATTGGCAGGCCAGGCGCAACTTAAATTTTTGCGTCATCATTTGGACAAGGGAGCGCCAGCGGTTGTGCTCGACATTCCGCTTTTGCTCGAAACCGGTGCGCAAGACCGCGTTGATGTTGTTGTCTTGGTCAGCGCACCGTTTGAAATGCAGCGTCAACGCGTATTACAGCGCCCGAATATGACGGAAGAAAAATTCAACGCTATTGTCGCCAAGCAAATGCCCGATGCTGCCAAACGGCAGCATGCTGACTTTATTGTTGATAGCTCGATCTCGGTTGATGACGCGCGGCGACAGGTGGGCGATATTCTTCAGGCGCTCGACGGGCGAACCGGTAAAGCTTTGGCGCAAAGATTGAACCAGGCTTAATCTTATAAAGGGACGCAATATGCGGCACGTTATTCTGGATACGGAAACAACAGGCCTTGATCCGCGCACCGGCGATCGGATTATTGAAATCGGCGGCGTAGAGCTTTTAAACCTCAAGCCCACGGGTCGGGTCTACCAGAGCTATCTCGACCCCGAGCGGCCAAATAGTGAAAAATCGATTGAGATAACTGGCCTAACAGACGACATGCTGGTTGGCCAGCCGAAATTTATAGACATAGTCGATGATTTTTTAAATTTCATTGGCGATGATCTGATGGTTTTTCACAATGCCGAATTCGACGTGAAATTTATCAATGCTGAGCTGAACCGCATTGGGCGGGCGCCGCTTCCCGGGTCGCAAGTGATCGATACGTTGGCGATGGCCAAAAAGAAGTTTCCTGGCGCTCCGGCAAGTTTGGACGCACTATGTCGTCGCTTCAAGGTTGATAATACATCGCGTGAGAAACACGGCGCGCTTCTTGACTCAGAATTGTTGGCCGAGGTCTATCTTAATTTAATGGGTGGCGATCAGCCCGACTTTATTTATGACCCCGAGGCAGAGGGGCCGGCGCTGACCCAGGCCTCTGGTGGGCAAGCCACTCGCGGCCCGCGCCTGCAACGCCCGACACCCTTGCCGTCGCGCATTACCGAGGCCGAGCGGGCGGCGCACGACGCTTTTTTATCGGACTTGCCGGTATCGGCAATGTGGCGCCACTGACGTCATGCCTTGCGCTTAATTGGGCTTGTCTTCGCCGGCTGGGGCCTGGTCGGCTTGGTTGTTGCGGGCTTCCATGTTGCGCCGATATAAATCTACGAAATCGATTGGATCGAGGAGTAGCGGTGGATAGCCGCCATCGCGCGTGGCATCAGCCAGAACGCGCCGCGCGAAAGGGAAGAGTTGCCGTGGTGCTTCAATCAACAAAACGGGGTGCAGCGACTCTTGCGGAATATTTTCCACGCGGAACACACCGCAATAGGTCAACTCGACCAAAAAGGACACATCATCGCCACGTTTGGTTTCAATTTTAAAGGCGAGGCCGACTTCGTATTCGGCTTCATTGAGTTGCTGAACATTGACATTAGCATTGACGGAAATATTTTGCTGACCGTCGCCCGCTCTCAGGCTGTTGGGCGCATTTGGGTTCTCAAAAGAGAGATCTTTTACATATTGCGCTAGGACTTGCAAAATGGCGCCGGTTGACCCGTCTGGGGATACGCCCGAGGCTGGTGTGTTGTCTTCTTCACTCATGACTGTCTCCTTGTTTTAGCGGTGTCATAGCACTCTTGGCATAGGTCGGGAAGTTTTAATGATGCTTGTCTTTCGAGTCGTTTTCGACCCGATACTCGCCCTCAATAACAGACGGATTACGCGGCTGGGCGGATTTTTGCGCATTGGCTTGGGTGGATGCTTTATAAGTAAAAAATTGCGGCCGCATATGCCGCAAAACGGCAATGACTAAAACCAATCTGCCCAATTCGGTATAAAGCATGAGCCCAAGCAGATCGGTGATAAACCCCGGTAAAACCAGCAAAAAACTGCCAATAATGACGAGAACGCCGGTTAATAACTCTTTCACGGGCGGCTTTCCGATCATGATCGATTGTTGCGCCTTTAAAATCGCTCCAACGCCCTGTCGGCGTAAAATAATCAGGCCGAGTATGGCTGTGAGAATGCAGAGTATGACGATCGTCCCACCCCCGAGGCGTTCACCTAAAGCGGCAAAGAGGTAGATTTCAGCCAAAGGCAGGCCAATTAAAATAAATATCGGCAGAACGGACATTTACAAAATTATTCCTATATTTAAACTATATGTATAGCAAAACTCGTTCAGGCTCAAAGATGATTTACCGCAAATGGTAGCGGAACGATGCTTGCCGATTGGTTAATTTCTTGACAGGGGGCTTCCCATAGATCCGCTCAATCTTATTCTTTTAATCGTCGTTGGCCTGATTTTTTACCGTTTGCGAAGCCTTTTGGGTACGCGCAATGATGAGGACACGCACGAACGTTCCGATCGCTTCGGCTATGATCCGAGCGCCTTTGGCGAGCGGACGACGCAGAAAGCCCAGCCGCAATTGCGGGTTGTAAATACCGAGGAGCCTCCCGAGGACGACGGCCCTGTCGTTGGGGTCGCGCGGTATAAGGGGCTCGATCCGAATTTTGATGAAGCGCAATTTCTCGATGGCGCTCAGCGCGCCTATGAAATGATTTTAATGGCGTTTGCAGCGGGCGATAAAGACCAGCTCCAGCCTTTATTGAGCGATCAGGTTTACCAGGGTTTTGTTGCTGAGATTGAGGCGCGCGAAGCGCGGGGCGAGACGTTGCGGACTGAAATTACCCGAATGGCCAAGCCCGTGATTGATGAGTTGGTATGCGACCAAGGTATCGCCCGCATTACCGTTCGCTTCGTCGCCCATATCAAAACAACGGTGGCTGAGGATGATACGGTACAGCCGGAACGGACCGAGGATTTGTGGACATTTGAGCGGCCAGTTGCGGATAGCAACCCCAATTGGCGGTTGACGGCGACCCAGACGGTATAAACCCTTGGGACGCAAAGCGCCGCCACCCAATGATGACGACGCCCACATTTGGGAGAAACTCACCGAGACCGTTCGCCCGCTCGCGGGGCGGCAAAGCCGTGCCACTCGCGTGACCAAGCCAGTCGTGCAAGGCAATCGGGACACCGCACAAACGAAATCTGAACAAGTGAACCCCCTGTCTGCGCCACCGCGATCGGCGCGGAATTTAGCACCAAGCCCGCTTGATCCGAACGAAACGCGTAAGGTCCGCCGCGGCCATAGTGCCATCGAAGCGCGCCTCGACCTTCACGGCTTGACCGCGACGGCAGCGCACCGGCGCTTGCTACAATTTATTGAAAACGCCCAAGCGCAACGTCTAACATGGATAATTGTCATTACTGGCAAAGGTGTTGGCGGTAAGGGGGTGTTGCGCCAATCTGTTCCCGACTGGTTGTCGACAGCGCCGCTAAAGTCAAAAATAGTAGGGTTTGAAACGGCACAGCCAGCGCATGGCGGTAGCGGTGCGCTGTATGTGCGCTTGCGTCGTAAAAGCTGATATTCTGACTGGAGATATCACGCGGTTCCTGTTAATAACTACAGAATTCACAAGGGATTGGATCAGCCATGCAAAGATCAGCAAGTTTGCAACGCAAGACCAAAGAGACGTCCATCGAAGTGAGCCTGAACCTCGATGGTACCGGTCAATATGACATATCGACGGGGATCGGCTTCCTCGATCATATGTTGGAACAGCTGTCCCGCCACTCGCTGATTGACTTAACTGTTAAGGCTTCGGGCGACTTGCACATTGATTACCACCATACAACGGAAGATACTGGCATTGTGATCGGGCAATGTTTTCAGCAAGCGCTTGGCGATTTTAAGGGGCTAACGCGCTACGGCTCGGCATTGATCCCGATGGATGAGACGTTGAGCCGCGTTGCACTCGATGTGTCGCAGCGCCCCTATCTGATCTGGCGCGTTAATTTCACCAAGCCAAAACTAGGTGATATGGATACAGAGCTATTTAAAGAGTGGTTTCAAGCTTTTGCACAGGCCGCTGGCATAACTCTGCATGTTGAAAATATCTATGGTGAAAATAATCACCATATTATTGAGAGCTGCTTCAAAGCCCTCGCCCGCGCCTTGCGTCAAGCCATTGAAATTGATCCTCGGAAAGCCGACGACATCCCGTCAACTAAGGGCGTTTTGGGTAGCTAAGCCTATGTCCATCGCAATTATCGATTATGGTTCGGGCAATTTACGCTCGGCAGAAAAGGCATTTCAAGCCGCCGCTGATGGCCGCCTCGTGCAGGTGACCGCCGATCCAGATGTTGTCGCACGGGCCAACCATATTGTTCTCCCCGGGGTAGGCGCCTTTGCCGACTGTATTGCTGGCTTGCGGGCGCTTCCTGGTATGCTCGAGGCGCTCGATGTTGCCGTGATCAAAGGTGGCACACCGTTTCTGGGGATTTGCGTCGGCATGCAATTGCTCTGTAGCACTGGTTTGGAAAATGGTACGCATCTAGGGCTTGGTTGGATCAATGGCGTCGTTGATGCGATCCTCCCAAAAGATAATGAAAAAATTCCGCATATGGGGTGGAACGAGTTATCTTTGCGCGCGGCGCACCCCGTGACTGATGGTCTCGACGGCGCGCATATGTATTTCGTTCATAGCTATGCGGCGCGGACCGAAGATGCGGGTTTGGTTTTTGCTACTACCGATTATGGCGAGGGTTTTGCCTCGGTTATTGGCCGCGATAATATTATTGGCACGCAGTTCCATCCTGAAAAGAGCCAGCGCGCCGGACGACATTTAATTGAAAATTTTTTGCGGTGGCGCCCATGATCTTGTTTCCGGCGATCGATCTAAAACAGGGAAAATGTGTTCGCCTAGAACAGGGCGACATGGCGCGGGCCACACAATTTAATGATGACCCTGCTGACCAAGCGCAAAAATTTTCTGATATGGGGTTTTCGCATCTCCATATCGTCGATCTCGACGGCGCCTTTGCGGGCGCACCGGTTAACGCGGCTGCGGTGCAAGCGATTTGCGCGGCTAGCCCAGCCTATAAGCAATTGGGTGGCGGCATTCGTGATTTGGCCACGATCGAGCAATGGTTGAGCCACGGGCTAGACCGTGTAATTTTGGGCACCATCGCGGTTCGTGATCCGCATCTAGTTGCTGAGGCGTGTCGCTTATTTCCTGGCCATGTTGCCGTGGGCATTGATGCCCGCGCTGGCCGTGTGGCGGTTGCTGGTTGGGCTGAGGAAAGCGAGCTTGCAGCAGAAGATCTCGCCCGCCGCTTTGAAGACTGCGGTGTCAGCGCCATTATTTTCACCGATATTGATCGCGACGGCTTGTTGTCGGGGGTAAACGTTGCGGCGACAGCGGCCTTGGCCGATGCGGTTTCCATTCCGATTATTGCTTCGGGCGGATTGTCGGGCCTCGACGATATTAAGGCTTTGCTCGCCGTCGAGGCGCGCGGTGTTTGTGGTGCTATCTCGGGACGAGCGCTTTACGATGGGCGACTTGATGCGGCGGCAGCACTCGCCTTGGATGGGGTCATCTAATGCTGAAGGCGCGCGTTATCCCTTGCCTAGATGTTCACGATGGACGGGTTGTGAAGGGTGTAAAATTTGTTGATCTGGTTGATGCGGGCGACCCAGTTGAGGCGGCCCGCGCCTATGATTTAGCGGGAGCCGATGAGCTGTGTTTTCTTGATATTAGCGCGTCGCACGAAAATCGTGGCACGTTGATTGATGTTGTCCGTCGGACAGCTGAGCAATGCTTTATGCCGCTCACTGTTGGCGGGGGTGTGCGCCGCGTTGAAGATGTTCGTGCTCTCTTATTGGCTGGTGCCGATAAGGTTTCGTTCAATACAGCGGCGGTCAATAATCCAGATGTTGTCGCCGAAGCGTCGCAAAAATTTGGCGCGCAATGTATTGTCGTCGCGATTGATGCAAAAAAAGTTGACGAGGATCGCTGGGAAATTTTCACCCATGGCGGCCGCACAGCAACGGGTATTGAAGCGGTTAGCTTTGCCCAAGATATGGTGGCGCGGGGTGCCGGTGAGATCTTGCTGACCTCCATGGATCGCGACGGGACGCGCGATGGGTTTGATATCGCACTGACGCGAAAAATTACGGATGCCGTGACGGTTCCTGTGATCGCGTCGGGCGGCGTCGGAACGCCAGCCCATTTTGCCGCGGGCATAAGCGAGGGCGGCGCGAGTGCCGTTTTGGCTGCCAGCGTGTTTCATTTTGGCGATTTGACGATCCTTGATGCCAAGCAAGCCATGGCTGCCGCTGGTATTGCCGTCCGACTGCCAGAAAACTTTGCTTTCGAGCCCAAAACTGCTACACCACCGCAAAGAGTATGACGGGGGTGCGTATGGCGCAGTCAGTTCTCACAGATTTATTCGCTGTTATTGAGCAGCGAAAATTGGCCTCTGCCGACGAAAGCTACACTGCGAAATTATTGGCGGGTGGGCCTGCTTTGGCAGGCCGAAAACTTACGGAAGAAGCGGTCGAGACGCTAATTGCGGCGCTTTCCGAATCCGATGACGCCGTGGTTAATGAAGCGGCAGACTTGATATATCACTTATGGGTGGTCTTGGCAGCTCGAGGCATTAGTTTAGAGCAGGTCACAGATGAATTAGAGCGACGCTTTGGCTTGTCGGGCCTCGTCGAAAAAGCATCTCGGGATTGATAATGCAAAACTCCAGCCTATCGCCGTATCGCGAGTTTTCGGCGCGCGAATGGGAAGCATTGCGCAAGGGGGCAGAGCTGACTTTGAGCGCTGCCGAGTTGGATCAATTACGGGGTATGGGCGAGACCGTTGATCTTCGCGAAGTCGAGAAAATTTACCTACCTCTATCGCGCCTGCTGAGCCTTTATGTTGAGGGCAAGCAATCGCTATTCGGAGCTACCAATGCGTTTTTGGGGTCGGTGCAAAAAGTGCCCTTCATCATTGGCGTCGCTGGGTCGGTGGCCGTGGGCAAAAGCACATTCTCACGGATCTTGCGGCATTTGCTGGCTCGCTGGCCTAATCACCCAAAAGTTGACCTCGTGACCACCGACGGGTTTTTGTATCCGAATGCCACTCTCGAACAAAATCAGATTATGGACCGCAAGGGGTTTCCCGAGAGTTTTGACACGGATCGGCTGCGGGCCTTTTTGAATGACGTCAAATCGGGTGTGTCTCGTGTATCGGCTCCGGTTTATTCGCATATCGCTTATGATATTTTGCCCGATGAGGAGATAAGCGTTTCCAACCCCGATATTTTAATTGTCGAAGGCTTGAATGTTTTACAGCCAGCCCGCGTCGGCGCCGCGGAGAGTGATGCGACATTTGTCTCAGACTATTTTGACTTCTCGATTTTTATCGATGCCGATACCGAAATTGTTCAGCAATGGTACGTCGAACGGTTTTTAAGTTTGCGCCAAACTGCCTTCCGCCAACCTGGAGCATATTTTCAGCGTTACGCAGATTTATCAGAGGAAGACGCGATCTCCACCGCAACCGATATTTGGACGCGGATTAACCTAAAAAACCTCAACGAAAATATTCTACCGACGCGCGGCCGCGCCGACCTGGTCTTGCATAAGTCGACCGATCACAGTATCGACCGCGTTTTGTTGCGCAAAATTTAAGACGCTACGCCAGCGGTCTCGAACACGGCGGCGATATCATTGTGCGGCCGCGGACCAACATGACGAATGACTTCTGCTGCCGCCAAAGCGCCGCGGCGACCGCAGTGCGCAAGCCCGATGCCTAAGGCCCGCCCGGATAAATAACCTGCGGCGAACTGATCGCCGGCCCCGGTGAGGTCCACGACATCCTCAACGCGCTCAGCTTCGACATGCAAGGCCTCCGTCGGCGAGATGAGAAGCGCGCCGTTTGGGCCCATCGTAATGGCGGCCTCAACGTCGAATGCACGCGCCGCGGTTGTCAATGCCGAGCGGTCGGTGGTGCCAAACAGGGCCTCGGCTTCGGAGATATTGGCGAGCATGATATC
Organism: Alphaproteobacteria bacterium; assembly: GCA_965660195.1. Classification (GTDB taxonomy): domain Bacteria; phylum Pseudomonadota; class Alphaproteobacteria; order RS24; family RS24; genus JAYODZ01. The sequence continues at coordinate 1,202 of CBFHZM010000027.1, read as the reverse complement.
GACATGGCTCTCGAGTGCAGCTTCGAGCGCACTATGATGTCGCCCAACGCAAAACGGGTCGGATAGCGATAAAGCCACCCGCCCACCATTTTTGCTGACAATATCGGCGGCGCTGAGAAAAGCTTCGCGCGCTGATGGGCTGTCCCAGATGTAGGCTTCGCCGAATAGAATTTCCGTTTGTGCCAGCATCTCTGTGTCGAGGTCAGCGACACTTGTCGCGACGCTGGCGCCGAGCAAGGTGTGCATAGTGCGTTCCGCATCTGGTGTAATCAGAACGAGACAGCGCCCAGTCGGCAGCTCGGCATGTGGAGCACTGGCAAATGCCGTTTGTACCCGTTGCAAATCGTCCGAAAAGAATTTTCCCAAGGCATCGGAGCCGACCTTGCCAATAAAGCCTGTTGGCATGCCCAGAGCTGCGATGCCGGCGACGGTATTGCCCGCCGAGCCGCCTGAGGCGCGGGTGTGAGTTTCGACGCGGGCTTCAAGGGCGAGCGCTTCGTCGGGCGAAATCAAGGACATCGAGCCTTTGGCGCTGCCAATATCGGCCAGCACGGCGTCCGTGACGTTGGCAAAGACATCAACCAAGGCAGCGCCCATACCGACAACTGAATAGGATTTATTGTTCATGCTACTCTCTCCTTTTAACCCGATGATGCGGGCAATTTGGTTTTGCCCTTAAACTTACAAATATCTGCGACCGCACAATCGGGGCAACGAGGCTTTCGTGCGGTACAAATATAGCGCCCGTGCAAAATAAGCCAGTGATGCGCGTGTACCCGGTAAGGGTCGGGCACACGTTTTTCTAGTTTCTTCTCGACGTCAAGAACTGTTTTTCCGGGTGCCAGTCCGGTTCGGTTGGAAAGGCGAAAGACATGCGTGTCGACAGCAAAGGTTGGCAAGCCAAAGGCGACATTCATCACCACATTCGCGGTCTTGCGGCCAACGCCTGGCAACGACATCAGCGCCTCGCGTGTTTGCGGAATAACGCCGTCAAACTCTTCGATCAGTTTTTGCGATAGCAAAAAGACATTCTTGGCCTTGGTTCGGAACAGACCGATGGTTTTCACCAAATCGCGGATGCGATCTTCGCCAAGTGCGACCATTTTTTCTGGTGTGTCGGCGAGCTGAAACAGCTCTGTTGTCGCCCGGTTGACGCCTTTATCCGTTGCTTGTGCCGAAAGCACAACGGCGACCGTTAAGGT
>CBFHZM010000026.1:0-22126 GCA_965660195.1 Alphaproteobacteria bacterium | reverse complement strand
TGAGATAAAAGCTCGCGGAGCGAGGCTTGATCAGTCTATCCCAAATGGCCTTTTGCAGACGCCTCCAGCCGTGTATATCGGCAAAAACTTGTGCGCTTGTCCCTTGTTATTGGAGGATAATGACTATCGCGTAACAATTAAATCGCCGTTTGCTGCCAAATAGTCGCATTTTTTGCTTTTCGTGCTGCTTTCTCTGGTAAAACTGAGGGTGAGTACCTATGTTAATTACAAGCATTAGTAGTCTCTGTCTCTGGAGATTGATGGGATTAGAGGGTGTCGACGCTAGTTGTAAAAGCAATGTCATAAGGTAGAAACGGGATCCGATGAGAAATTTGGCTATTTGGGCTGCGGTTGCACTCATTTTATTTGCTCTGTTCAATATGATGGGGGGGCAGTCTGAGGCGCCCGGCAAGCGAGAGATTACGTTCTCGCAATTTGTTGCTGAGGTGGAATCGGGTGCTGTCTCTGATGTCATTATCTCTGGCGAAGCGATCACAGGTCGTTACAGCTCGGGCGGAAATTTTTCTACCTACGCACCTCCCAATGACCCAAATTTAGTTTCGCGCCTGCAAAATCGTGGCGTCAATATTACGGTGCGCCCCGAAAGTTCTGGTCCAACGCTTCTTGGCGTGTTGATCTCATGGTTCCCGATGTTACTCTTGATCGGTGTATGGGTGTTTTTCATGCGCCAGATGCAAGGCGGTGCTGGTCGTGCCATGGGCTTCGGCAAATCGAAAGCCAAGTTGCTTACCGAAGCGCATGGGCGTGTGACGTTTGAAGATGTCGCGGGTATCGATGAAGCAAAAGATGATCTGCAAGAAATCGTCGAGTTTTTGAAGGACCCAGCTAAATTTCAGCGCTTGGGGGGCCGCATTCCTAAAGGGGCGTTGCTCGTAGGCCCTCCCGGTACGGGTAAAACACTGCTTGCTCGTGCCATTGCGGGTGAAGCAAATGTGCCATTTTTCACCATTTCGGGTTCTGATTTTGTAGAGATGTTTGTGGGTGTCGGCGCCAGCCGTGTGCGCGATATGTTCGAGCAAGCCAAGCAAAACGCACCTTGTATTATTTTCATTGATGAGATCGATGCCGTTGGCCGTCATCGTGGGGCAGGTCTGGGCGGCGGCAATGATGAACGCGAGCAGACCTTGAACCAGCTTCTCGTTGAGATGGATGGTTTTGAGGCGAATGAGAGCATTATCCTCATTGCTGCGACCAACCGCCCAGATGTTTTGGACCCAGCTTTGTTGCGCCCTGGTCGTTTTGACCGGCAAGTGGTCGTGCCTAACCCAGACATTATTGGGCGTGAGAAAATTCTCAAAGTGCACATGAAAAAAACGCCTTTGGCGGCTGATGTGGATGCGCGTGTTATTGCGCGCGGTACGCCAGGATTTTCTGGTGCCGATCTCGCTAATTTGGTGAATGAAGCGGCATTGTTGGCGGCGCGGCGGGGCAAGCGACTTGTCTCGATGTCTGAGTTTGAGGACGCCAAAGACAAAGTCATGATGGGGGCGGAGCGCCGTTCCATGGTCATGACTGAGGAAGAGAAAAAGCTGACAGCTTATCACGAGGGTGGGCACGCCTTGGTGGCGATGAATCTCGAAGCTTCGGATCCGATCCATAAAGCGACGATTATTCCGCGCGGACGAGCCTTGGGCATGGTGATGCGCCTGCCGGAACGAGATTTGGTCTCGGTTACACGGGCACGATTAAAGGCAGATCTGGCGGTGGCCATGGGTGGCCGCATTGCCGAAGAACTGATCTTTGGGCACGAGAAAGTCACCTCGGGGGCGTCGTCTGACATTCAGATGGCAACGAACATGGCGAAAGCCATGGTAACCCGGTATGGGATGAGTGAGGATCTTGGCCCGTTGGCTTATGCAGAGAATGAGCAAGAGGTATTTCTCGGCCATAGCGTGTCGCGGACGCAGAATATGTCGGAAGAGACACAGCGGCGCATCGACAGCGAAGTGCGTCGCCTGGTCGAAGAGGGCTACGAGACTGCGAAGAAAATATTGACCGATAAGATGGAGCACTTGCATCTGATCGCTAAGGGTCTGTTGGAATATGAGACCTTGTCGGGTGATGAAATTGCCGGGTTGTTGCGCGGTGAGCCGCCGCATCGGCCAGATGCAAGCGATACGCCGAAGGGTCCGAAATCGCCATTCCCAACGGTTGGCGATACAAAGCTCGGGGGCCCTGAACCTCAGGGGACATGAGCGCGCCTCAAATCCTCGGCATTGTTAACCTGACCGCGGATAGTTTTTCCGATGGGGGGCGTTATCTAGAGCCGACCGTGGCGCTCGGTCATGCAGAGCGTTTGGTTGCGGAAGGTGCTCATATCCTTGATTTGGGCGCTGCATCCAGCCATCCCGACGCAACTTCTGTCGGGGCGGAAACGGAAATAGCCCGCCTCGCAGCTGTATGGCCGACCCTGAAGGCGGCGGGGCACAAACTTAGCGTTGATAGTTTTGAGCCCGAGGTGCAGCGCTGGGCGATTGCGCAAGGTGTGGATTATCTGAATGACGTCAACGGCTTTGCTCAGGCTGACCTATATCCTGAATTAGCCGCAGCGTCGTGCCGGTTGGTGGTCATGCATGCAGTGCAAGCCAAGGGGATTGCGCAGCGCTTGGCTGGTGACGCATCGACGATTGAAGACCGCATTGTAGCCTTCTTTGAACAACGCCTTGCCGCATTATTGGCTGCCGGGGTGGCCGAGGATCGCCTCATTGTTGACCCTGGCATGGGGTTTTTCTTGGGCGATACGCCGGATGTTTCGTTACGCGTTCTCGCCCGTCTCGATCGTTTGAAACAACGCTTTGGTTTGCCACTCTTTGTCTCCGTGTCACGCAAGAGTTTTTTGCGTGCCGGTAGCGGACGCGATTTAGATAATGTGGCGCCGATGAGTCTAACGGCAGAATTATGGGCTAATGATGTCGGGGCAGATTACATTCGTACCCATGATGTTGCACAGCTCCACGATGCTTTGGCATTGCGGCAAAAATTGACGGAAATGCGCAAAGCCCTGTAATATTTCGCAAACTACTGTTATTTGTCGCGGGAGCGAATATTGCTACGACAGGATTATGAAATATTTTGCTATCGTTAAGATAGCGTCTGTCCGAAGAGGGATTGAGCGATGATACGGAAATATTTTGGTACGGACGGTATTCGCGGCACGGTCAATGAAAGCAAAATGACGGCTGATATCGCTTTGCGCCTCGGTATGGCGGCTGGCCGTTTTTTCACCAAGGGTAGCCACCGCCATCGTGTTGTGATTGGCAAGGATACGCGGCTATCTGGCTACACCATCGAGCCAGCCCTGGTTGCTGGCTTTACCTCCATGGGCATGGATGTGTTTTTGTTTGGCCCTATCCCAACGCCCGGTGTTTCGTTTTTGACGCGGTCTTTGCGTGCCGATCTTGGGGTAATGATTTCAGCATCGCATAACCAGTTTGAAGATAATGGCATCAAGCTATTTGGTAAGGACGGCTTTAAGCTCTCGGACGATATTGAGTATGAGATCGAGCAGCTCATGGATCCAACAGCCAATTTGGAATTGGCGGCGCCGCATGCGCTTGGCCGTGCCAAGCGGATTGACGATAGTCAGTCGCGCTATATTGAATTTGCTAAGCGTACTTTCCCGCGGTCGTTGACTTTGGAAGGGGTTAAGGTGGTGATCGACTGTGCTAATGGCGCGGCCTATCGTGTCGCCCCGACAGCTTTGTGGGAGCTTGGAGCTGAGGTAATCTCGATCGGTATTTCGCCCGATGGTTTTAATATCAACAAAGGGTGTGGATCGACTGATACGAAGCAAATGCAAGAGCGCGTAGTCGCGGAGAAAGCCGATATTGGAATTGCGCTCGACGGCGATGCTGACCGCCTGATTATTTGTGATGAGACAGGTCGTATCGTTGATGGCGACCAAATTATGGGTTTGATCGCGCTTGACCGGCACGCCAATGGCGGTCTATCGCGCAATGGTATCGTAACCACGGTGATGGCAAATTTGGGCCTTGAGCGCCGTCTCCACCAAGATGGACTTGAATTGGTGCGAACCAATGTCGGTGATCGCTATGTTGTCGAAGAAATGCGTCGCGGTGGCTATAATGTCGGTGGCGAGCAATCAGGTCATATCGTCTTGAGCGATTTTTCAGCGACGGGTGACGGCCTTGTTGCGGCGCTTCAAGTTCTGGCGGTGATGAAACGGCGCGATATGCCGGTTGGTGATTTGTGCAAAGTGTTTGATCCGGTTCCGCAGGTGTTGAAAAACATCCGCTATAAAAGCGGCGAGCCCTTGACGCAAACTGCGGTGCAGACAGCTATTCGCGAAGCCGAGGAAGGCCTCAACGGATCGGGTCGGGTATTGGTTCGCAAATCGGGGACTGAACCTCTCATTCGCATCATGGCCGAAGGCGATGATGCGAGGCAAGTGGACGCGGCCGTGGCCCATATTGCCCGCGCCGTAGAAGATGCCGCTGCTGTATGAGCGTAGCGAAACCGATTTCGCGGGTTCTTGTTGTTGCTGGTTCGGACTCTGGCGGCGGCGCAGGGCTTCAAGCTGATATAAAATCTATACTAGCGATGGGCGGTTATGCGATGACCGCGATTACGGCTTTGACGGCGCAGAATACCAGTGGTGTCCATAATGTGATGCCTGTGCCAGCAGATTTTATACGACAGCAAATGCACGCCGTCCTGCAAGACATTGGCGCCGATATTATCAAGACAGGCATGCTGCACCGCCGCGAGGTTATCGAAGTTGTTGCCGAGACATGGGACAATTTTGGGTGTCTGCCGCTGGTGGTCGATCCCGTTATGGTAGCGAAGGGCGGCGCGTCACTGCTAGATCGCGCGGCGGCATCGGCGCTCGAAACTCTCTTGCTACCGGCTTGCCATTTGCTGACCCCTAATATGCCAGAAGCGGCAGTTCTCATGGGGCGCGATGTTGACACACTCGATGATATGAAACGTGCCGCTGATTGGCTTATGGATAGAGGGGCGGGTGCTGTTCTCGTGAAGGGCGGGCACAGCCATGAGAGGGTCATTACGGATCTATTGGCGGAGCCGTCAGGCTTTACGGTTTTTGAAACGGAGCGACTTGATTCTGTCCATACGCATGGCACCGGGTGTACGCTGGCCAGTGCCGTTGCAGCCTTGCTGGGGGCGGGCATGGCCCTGCCGCGTGCCGTCGAGGACGCGATCATGTATGTCCAAGAAGCGATCAAAACGGCGCCTGGCTTAGGTTCTGGGCATGGGCCCTTGAACCACCGCGCCGGCCTCACGCGGTCTAAAGATAAGCAGTAAAATCCTCAATTGACTTTCTAAGAACTTATCTGTAACGGTTCAGGTGGGCCACCCCTCCCCACCGAGGGGCTACTATCTGAGAGGGTAGACTATCATGAGTGAAGTCACACAACCGGTAAGTCGGCCGGCTAACCCCGACTTTTCGTCTGGACCTTGTGCTAAGCGTCCGGGCTGGAGCGTAAACAGTCTCGTAGATGCGACGACCGGGCGTTCACATAGATCAAAATTAGGTAAAGCGAAGTTGCAGGAAGCCATCGACCGCAGTCGGTCTGTTCTGGGCTTGCCCGACGATTATCGGATCGGCATTGTGCCGGGTTCGGACACGGGCGCTTTTGAAATGGCCATGTGGACCATGCTCGGTGCCCGCGGTGTTGATATTCTTGGCTGGGAGAGTTTCGGCTCGGGCTGGATATCCGATGCTGTCAAGCAACTCAAGCTTGCTGATATCCGTAAAATGGAAGCCCCGTATGGGGCGCTTCCCGACCTGAGCGCCGTCGATTTTTCGCGCGATGTGGTTTTTACATGGAACGGGACGACCTCGGGCGTTTGCGTGCCAAACGGTGACTGGATCGCGGCCAACCGCGAAGGCCTGACGCTGTGCGATGCAACCTCGGCTGCTTTTGCGATGGACTTACCTTGGGACAAACTCGATGTTACCACCTATAGCTGGCAAAAAGTTATGGGCGGCGAGGGTGCGCATGGCATGTTGATCTTGTCGCCGCGCGCTGTGGAGCGGCTGGAAAGCTATACGCCTGCTTGGCCTTTACCAAAAGTTTTCCGCCTGACGAGCGGCGGTAAGCTGATTGAAGGTATTTTCAAAGGTGAAACCATTAATACGCCATCAATGATTGCGGTTGAGGATTATATCGATGCGTTGCGCTGGGCGGAGGAGATTGGGGGCGGTAAAGCCCTTTTGAATCGTGTGCAGCAAAATAGTGCAGTGATTGAAAACTGGGTGGCGCGGACGGACTGGGTCGATTACCTGTGCCAAGATGCGGCCAATCGCTCGACGACTTCGGTCTGCTTGGTGATCTCGCACCCGGCGGTGACATCCCGCGACGCCGATGCGCAGGCCGCTTTTGCCAAAAAAATGGTATCGCTGCTAGAGGCTGAAAAGGTGGCTTACGATATTGGTGCTTATCGCGATGCGCCAGCTGGTCTGCGAATTTGGGCCGGTGCGACGGTCGAGAGCAGCGATCTTGCAGCGTTGATGCCGTGGCTCGATTGGGCCTTCGCCAAAACACTTGCTGATGAAACGGCTTAAGCCGCGCTATAATTTTCTAAGGAATATCAAATGCCTAAAGTATTAATTGCCGATAAAATGAGCCCGGCAGCTGAACAAATTTTTCGTGATCGTGGTCTTGAGGTTGATGTCATTACTGGTTTGGATCGCGAGGAGCTGATTAAAATCATTGGTAACTATGACGGCCTGGCCGTTCGCTCTTCGACCAAGGCAACGCCGCCGGTGATTGCCGCTGCCGATAAGCTGAAAGTCATTGGCCGCGCTGGTATCGGGGTCGACAATGTCGATCTGCCAGCTGCGACCGAGCGCGGTATTGTGGTCATGAACACGCCTTTTGGTAACTCGATCACCACGGCCGAGCACGCCATTGCTATGATGTTTGCGCTGGCGCGTGAAATTCCAGAGGCCAACCGCTCAACACATGACGGCAAGTGGGAAAAGAACCGCTTTATGGGTGTCGAGCTGACGGGCAAGACGCTCGGTGTTATTGGCTGCGGGAATATTGGTTCGATCGTGGCCTCGCGCGGTATTGGCCTGAAGATGCGCGTGATCGCGTTTGACCCATTTTTGACGCCTGAGCGCGCGATTGAAATTGGCGTTGAGAAGGTTGATCTCGATGCGCTTTTGGCACGCGCTGATTTTATTACTTTGCACACACCCTTGACCGATAAGACGCGGAATTTGATCGACACCAAAGCTTTAGCGAAAACAAAAAAAGGTGTTCGGATTATCAACTGTGCCCGCGGCGGTTTGATTGTTGAAAAAGACCTCAAAGCTGCTTTGGATAGTGGCCATGTGGCTGGCGCGGCGCTCGATGTATTTGAAGAGGAGCCTGCGAAAGAAAGCATCTTCTTCGGTATGGAAAATGTTGTCTGTACGCCGCATCTTGGTGCTGCAACGGAAGAGGCGCAAGAAAATGTGGCGTTGCAAGTGGCAGAGCAAATGGCAGATTTCCTCCTGACAGGGGCGGTTTCCAATGCCATCAACATGCCATCGATCTCGGCCGAAGATGCGCCGCGTTTGCGACCTTTTGTAGCTTTAGCCGAGCAATTGGGAATGTTTGCTGGTCAAATGACTGAAACCCGTATTAGTTCTGTAACGCTGGAATATGCTGGCGAGGTCAGTGACTTGAATACCGCACCTCTGACGGCCGCGGCAATTGCGGGCCTGTTGCGCCCGATGATGAGCGAAGTCAACATGGTAAGCGCGCCAGCGATAGCGAAACAACGCGGTCTACAGATAGCGGAGGCCAAACAAGATGCGGCTGGTGCCTATGACAGCTATATTCGCCTGACCATTGAAACAGAGCGCCAGACACGATCCGTTGCCGGCACTGTGTTCTCTGACGGTAAGCCGCGGGTTATTCAAGTAAAGGGCATCAATATGGAGGCCGAGCTTTCGCCGCGGATCTTGTATGTAACAAATACCGATCGCCCCGGCTTTATCGGTGCCCTTGGCAATGTTCTTGGTGAAAATAACATCAATATTGCCTCTTTTAGCTTGGGGCGTGATAAACCTAATGGCGACGCCATTTCACTGATCAGCATTGATGATGATGTATCAGATGCGGTGCTCGAAAAATTGCAAGCTCTGCCTCAGGTCGGGCAAGTTAAAAAACTGTATTTCTAGAAGAGGACAAGGTCGATGGCCAATGTTGTCGTGGTTGGCTCGCAATGGGGCGATGAAGGTAAAGGAAAGATTGTTGATTGGCTGTCGATCCGTGCCGATATTGTTGTTCGCTTTCAAGGCGGCCATAACGCAGGTCACACACTGGTCATCAATGGCACAACCTATAAATTGAGTTTGCTGCCCTCGGGTATTGTGCGTCCCGGAAAACTGTCGGTTATCGGTAATGGCGTGGTGGTTGATCCTTGGGCCTTGGTAGCTGAAATCGAGCGGTTGCGGGAACAAGGTGTTGAGATCTCGCCTGAGAATCTGAAAATTGCCGAGAATGCGGTGCTTATTTTACCCGTGCATCAAGAGCTTGACGCCGCCCGCGAGGGCACCAATGGCGGCACCAAAATTGGCACCACCAAGCGCGGGATCGGACCAGCTTATGAAGATAAGGTCGGCCGGCGCGCTATTCGCATGGCCGATTTGTTGCAGCAAGATAATTTACAAGCCCGTATAACCGACCTGTTACAGCACCATAATGCAATCCGTCGCGGCTTAGGCTTACCGGAATTTGACGGCGCTGACTTGCTGAAGCGTTTGCAAGAGATTGCGCCGAAAGTGACCGATTATATCGCCCCGATTTGGCGTCTATTGGATGCTGCCCGTCGTCGTGGCGACCGTATTTTATTCGAAGGGGCGCAAGGGGCGCTGCTCGATATCGACCATGGAACGTATCCCTTTGTAACTAGCTCGAACACGATTGCTGGGCAAGCTGCTGTCGGCAGCGGCATTGGTCCTTCGGCTTTGACGCATGTTTTGGGCATTACCAAGGCATACACGACGCGGGTTGGCGAGGGGCCATTTCCGACCGAGCAAGACAATGAAGTGGGACAGCGTTTAGGTGAGCGAGGCCATGAATTTGGTACGGTAACGGGCCGCAAGCGGCGCTGCGGCTGGTTTGACGCTGTGCTCGTTCGCCAGTCGGCTCGCACCGGTGGTATTGATGGCATTGCGCTGACCAAGCTCGATGTTTTGGATGGCTTTGACGAAATAAAAATCTGCGTTGGCTATAAATTAGATGGTGAAGAGATTGATTATCTGCCCGCGACAGCGCGAGAGCAGGCTCGCGTCGAGCCGATTTATGAAACGCTCCCCGGCTGGCAAGAAACCAGCTATGGAGCCCGCAGTTGGGCCGATCTGCCAGCAAATGCTGTACAATATGTGCGCTATATTGAAGAGCTGATTAAAACACCGGTGACGCTGTTATCAACCTCGCCAGAGCGCGACGACACAATTTTGATGCAAGATCCATTTGAGGATTAATCCTCAATTGTGGTGACTGTTGCCTCGATTTCTTGCGGCATAGATTTTTGCATAGCAACTTTTAGCTTCTCAAAAGCACGTTGCTCGATTTGTCGTACACGCTCGCGGGAAATATCAAATTCCGTACTTAGGTCTTCGAGTGTTTGCGGCGGTTCGGCGAGACGACGCGCATAGAGAATTTTTTGCTCGCGTTCGTTCAAGTGACGCATGGCTTCGAGCACCATAGTGCGTCGATGATTGCGCTCGTCTTCATCAACCAATTGGGTTTCAGGCGAATCGCTATCGTCGACCAGCCAGTCTTGCCACTCATCACCATCTTCAGTGTCACCCCGAAACGGCGTGTTTAAACTTTGATCAGAGCCAACCAATCGGCCCTCCATCATGCGCACTTCGTCACTGCTGACATTTAATGTCTCAGCAACTTTATCAACCTGTTCTGGGGTCATTTGCCCGTTATCGATGGCCTGCATCTCGCCTTTGAGGCGACGCAAATTGAAAAACAGCTTTTTCTGGGCTGCTGTCGTGCCAATTTTTACGAGGCTCCATGAGCGCAGAATATATTCCTGGATCGAGGCGCGGATCCACCACATGGCATAGGTAGCCAAGCGAAAGCCGCGTTCGGGATCGAATTTCCGTACCGCCTGCATCAGCCCTACATTGCCCTCAGAGATCACTTCGCCGATTGGCAGGCCATAGCCGCGATAGCCCATCGCGATTTTGGCAACCAAGCGCAAATGGCTGGTCACCAGCCGATGAGCGGCGCGGACATTGCCGGTATCGGCATAGTCTTTGGCCAACTCATACTCCTCTTGCGCTTCCAGAATCGGGAATTGCCGTATCTCTTGCAGATAACGGTTAAGGCTACCCTCGGGGGAGGGGGCGGGCACAAGATTTCGGTTGTTCGTCATGAACATAACTCCTCTTTCCCTATATAGGGGGGCGAATATGGCAAAAAAAGGGTGTTTAACGCAAAAATCCAGCAATAAGCGCCATATCTGCCGGCAGTGGCGTTGTGAAATGCATGCTTTCACCGCTCTCTGGGTGCTCAAAACCAAGTTCTTTGGCGTGCAAAGCCTGCCGCGGTAGCGCCGAAACGGCGGCCTGCAGGTCCGGCTCGAGGGTCTCGATTTTGGTGCGCATGCCAGGGCCGTAAACGGTGTCGGCGATCACGGGAAAGCCTAAATGCGACATGTGAACGCGAATTTGATGCGTTCGTCCGGTTTCGAGACGACATTCAACAAGGCTAATTTTCTCTGCCGCATCTTGTGCGAGACGGCGATAATGCGTGATCGCTTGTCGTGCTTGCGGGTGTTTTGAGACGGCCATTTTCAGCCGATTATGCGGGGAGCGCGCGAGGGCGGCATTGACGCTTCCACTGACAGGAATTGGATTTCCCCAGACGAAAGCGTGATAGATCCTTTGCATCCGCCCGTCGCGACCATGCGCTTTGAATTGTTCGCCGAGCCGTTGATGCGCAACATCGTGTTTGGCAATGATCATGACGCCGCTGGTGTCTTTGTCGAGCCGATGCACAATGCCAGGGCGTTTTTCACCGCCAATGCCGGCAAGGCTATCACCACAATGAGCAATCAGGGCATGCACCAAAGTGCCGCTATCATGTCCGGCGCTGGGGTGCACGACCATGCCGGCGGGCTTGTCCAACACCAAAATATGCGCATCTTCGAATAATATGTTGAGGGATATGGCTTCGCCCGTCAGCCGCGCCTCCCGATTGGCAGGACGCTGGATGAAGATTTCGTCGCCGGTAAGCGGCGTCGCCGATGGTGACAAATTGTGAACTTCATTTTGCTGTCGGTATAATTTGACATGCCCCTGTTTGATCCAGTCCTGCAAGCGCGCCCGGCTGACATCTTGCAAAGCCCCCGCCAATATGCGATCCAAACGGCTCCCCGATTGTTCGGGCGCAACAGTTATATGAAAGGTGTCTTCAGCCATGGCGATGAATATACAGGAGCAAGAGGCGTCACAAAACCCGCAAGAGGAGAATATTGTTGTCTCTCCTTTGGCGCCCTATACCCGCCACTTAATGGTCGTTGTGGTGGTATTAGGTTTGTTGCTGGTCGTTGGCGTGGGTGTTGTGACGAGCACCATTATTGATCGGATGGGAACGGGGCTGGCTCTGTCGACGAGCGAAAGCGCGGGGCAAGAAGAATTGGACGCCGCGGTTAGCTTGTCCGAGACGATTGAGGTGAAGGTTCCAGACGGGTTGTCTGTGCTACGGGTGACGCCGGCTGGGAAAGATCTATTGCTCGAACTCGGTAAAGAGCGCACGGAATTGATCTGGCTCGTCAATCTAAAAACCGGACAAATCAAATCCGCGTTACGCCTCAACTAAGTGCTTAAAATGGGAACCAGCCTTTGGTTGGGCTGAATTTGACATAGCCAATATTGGCGCCAAAGCGAATACCGACACCCACCCGCATAGGTGCGACAATCGTCTCATTACGCTGTAAGAAATTGACCGATATGCCACCAAGGTAAAAGGCCGACCCTTCAATGCCAACAAAGCGGCTATACAATTCTTCTGGGTCTTTTAGATTATAAATCAGGGCAAAGCTTTTTGCCGCATTGCCGCCTGTGTCAATGCCAGCTGATGGGCCGCGCCAGTAGATCGGGCGTATTTCGCCAGAGGGAAAGAGAAGATCGCCACGACCATAACGCAAGCCCAACATGATGGCGGCGCTAACTTCTTCGCCGCGGATCACGGCGTCTGGCGGCCCATACTCAGAAAATAAGCGACTAACCACCTCAGCCATATTTTCGGCCGATGTGCCGAGATAACGCGCACCCTCGACGATGAGTTTGCTCTCTGTAAAGCTCTCGATTTGGCGGTCGCCCTCGGCGCGAGCTAAGTTGATGGTGATAAGCGATAATAGTCCCGCCAGAAAAACACAGGAAATTCTGCGGCCGACCCCGTTCTTTTTACTCATGGTTTTCCCACTTGTTATCAAAACCGAGCACTACTATTCAGTGATTTCCGCTATTTGTCGAGCCGTCGCGATAAAGTGAGGGTTATCTAGCCCGCGATTCAGTTTCCCATATATGAGCGGCTGGCCTTCCAGATCTGTGACCATGCCGCCGGCGCTCTGCAAAATGGCATGCCCTGCGGCCGTATCCCATTCCATGGTGCGGCCAAGGCGCGGATAAAGATCGGCTTTTCCCGCAGCTAGAAGGCAAAATTTCAACGATGAGCCAGCAGAAATATAGTCGGCGACCTCCAGATTTTCCAAATAAGCCTCGGTCTCAGGTGATTTATGCGAGCGCGAGGCAACAACAGTAAGGCCGGTGGCCATGGTCTCGCGGCAGCTTATCGGTGTGAAATCTTCCCACATTAAAGTGGTGCCGGACCGCGGTTCGACATAATGGGCAGAGGTCGCGCCGGAGATATATAGAGCCTGGTGCGCGGGGGCAAAAATTACCCCAGCGTATGGTTTGCGTTGATAAATCAATCCAATATTGACGGTAAAATCCGCACGACCCTCAATGAATTCGCGCGTACCGTCTAGCGGGTCGACGAGAAAGAAACAATCGTCAAGCCGAGAGGGCATCTGTTCAGCGCACATTTCTTCGCCGATCACTTGCACGCCGGGCGCGATGCGCTGTAGCCCACTTGTGATAATCGCTTCGGCCTCCCGATCGGCGATGGTTACAGGCGAGGCGTCGGATTTGGTTTCAGCGACAATATCGCGGCCAAAATAGTTCATAATGACGTCACCAGCGTCGATCGCGAGGGTCGCCAGAGCAACTAAAAATTCTGGATCCGTGGCGTGAGCCTGAGCGTCAAAATTGGTCATACCCAGGTGGTTAGCATGTGGCGTGCGGTGTGACCAGACCCTGCTCGCGACGACAAGATGATCTTTAGGCGGCCCCGACGAGGTTGACGCGATAACCGCGCCCCCAAACCGTCTCGATGATCCTTTGTCCGGCCATGGCATGTTCGAGTTTTTTCCGTAATTTGCAGATAAAGACATCGATGATTTTAATTTCGGGTTCATCCATGCCACCATACAGGTGGTCAAGAAAGGCTTCCTTGCTGATCACGCCACCTTTTTGCAGAACCATAAGGCGCAGCATTTCAAACTCTTTATGAGTCAGGTTGAGGTCAACACCGTCAATCTGTACCAGCTGGCGTTTCAAATCGAGAGCAAAGCTACCGCTACGGATGATATTGTCGCTATGGCCATTGGCGCGGCGAATATTGGCCCGCATACGGGCAACCAACTCATCGCTGCTGAAGGGTTTGGTCATATAATCGTCTGCCCCACCTTCTAATAAATCAAGGCAGGTTTGTTTGTCGTCGCGGCCAGTGAGAACAATAACTGGTATTTCGGGTTTTTCAGCCCGGATTTTCCGTAGGCAGGTCTCTCCTTTCATATCGGGAAGGCCGAGATCAAGCAAAACGGTTTGAAAATCATAAAGGCCTAGCATTTCTAAGCCTTCGGTGGCGTCGTAGCAGGCTTCGACTGAAAACCCGTTGGCTTCCAGGTGATCGGTGAGCGTTTCGTTTAGAATGCTGTCATCCTCAATAAGTAAAACTCTCATTGGATTTCTCCTTCTACTAAATTTAACTACCTTAATTATAAAAATTTATTATGTGGTCACGTGCAAATCACGTTTTCGTGATCGCGCGGCGTCTACAGCGCGCTGTGGGCATGTACGCGGGTAGGATTATTTGCTATAGCCATGCCATGGCGTCGAATATAGAAAAACTACCGGAAATTGACTTAGGGCTACATGGTGACCCAGCGGCAACACGCGTCGTCGTGGCGATGTCGGGCGGGGTTGATAGCTCGGTTGCAGCAGCGCTTGTTCGCCGCGCCGGCTATGAAACGATCGGCATTACCTTGCAGCTCTACGATCACGGGCAAGCGTTGGCGCGCAAGGGAGCTTGCTGTGCGGGGCAGGATATTATGGACGCTCGGCAAGTCGCGGCGTCGCTCGACATACCGCATTACGTGCTCGATTATGAAAGCAAGTTTAAAGACAGTGTGATGAATGATTTTGCCGATAGCTATCTTGCCGGCCATACCCCTGTTCCGTGTATCCGCTGTAATGAAACGGTCAAGTTCCGGGATCTCCTCGAAACAGCGCGCGAGCTGGGTGCAACGGCATTGGTAACGGGCCACTATATTGGATCGCGCCAAGGCGCGGGTGGGTGGGAGATGTATCGCCCGCATGATTTATCGCGCGACCAATCTTATTTTTTATTTTCGACAACCCAAGAGCAGCTGGACTTTCTTCGCTTTCCTCTAGCTCGTTTTAGTAAGGATGAGATCAGAGCTTTTGCAGAAGCGATCGGCTTGCAGGTGGCACAAAAGCCTGACAGTCAGGATATTTGCTTTGTACCAAATGGCGATTATGCAACGGTCATTAAGAAACTGCGGCCGGATACAAGCTTGCCAGGCAATATTGTTGATATGGACGGAAAGGTTCTAGCAACGCATCAAGGAGTGTTGCACTATACGGTGGGGCAAAGGCGTGGCCTTGGGATTGCTGCTGGAGAGCCGCTTTATGTTGTCGCCATTGATGCTGCTAAGCGCGAGGTCATTGTTGGGCCGCGGGACGCGCTTTTGCGCGATGAATTAACGCTTTCGGATGTGAATTGGTTGGGCGAGGGGCAGGAGGCTGATGTTATGGCGCGGATCCGCTCCACCGGAGAGCCCGTACCGGCAAGGTTGCAGCTCGATGCCGCAGGCGGTGCAAGGGTACACCTGACTCAAGCCGAGGCGGGCGTGTCGCCAGGTCAGGCTTGCGTTTTTTATGATGTAAATCTCGACCGCGTTCTTGGCGGCGGCTGGATTATTTCAACACAATAATTATATTCCTATAAACTGGCATATTATCTGTATGCCGTGGTGGGCGATCGCCTCAGTGCGACGTCGCTTTTAGATTTATAGGGATCATGCGGAAAATATCGCAAAAAACCGGCCTAAAGCAGTCGCAAAGCGTGATGATGACGCCGCAAATGCAATTGGCTATGCGGGTTTTGAGCCTCTCGCAGCTCGAACTGAGCGAGCTTATTCAGGAAAAAATTGATGAAAATCCCTTGCTCGATTACGCCGATGGCGAGTCCGAAATGGTTCCCGAGACGGTTCTTGAAGGTGAGGAGGCTCGTGACGCAGCGCGCGAGATCGATCTAACCGACAGCGAAGCTTGGGAAGATGGGCATAATATCGAGCGCGCGCATGAGGAACGCGATTTCACTCACCTGCAAGATAGTGGTGTTCAAGCGGATCTGAGCTTCGAGGCTTTTGTGACGGCTGAAGCAACTCTCGCAGAAGCCTTACAAATGCAGCTGCGCGACCTGGTAAGCGACGAAGCCATCCGCAATGTCGCACTCGATTTAGTGTATTGGCTCGATGAGGATGGTTACTTGCGCGAGAGCGATGACGAGCTAGCAGAACTTCTTGCCGCCGATCTTGCGCTCGTTCAAGAGGCACGTCGCGCCTTACACGCTTGCGAACCGCGCGGACTAGCGGCGCGTTCCTTGGCTGAGTGTTTTCGTTTACAAATTGGAGCGGTCGATCCGCAATTAGATATTTTTCTTCAACATCTGAACTTGGTGAGCAGCGAAACCTTAAGTCGCATCGAAGATAAAACCGGACTGGGTCTGAGCGATATCAAGAATTGTATTGCGCAGTTACAAGGTCTGAACCCGCATCCCGGCCGCGATTATCTTGCAGCGCCGGATCATTTGGCGCCTCCCGATGTGATTTTAAAGCGTGGTAATGGTGGTCAGTGGTATGCCGAAGTTAATGAGAGCATGCTTCCCGCTCTGCAACTGCGGGAGGGGCTCTGGGAAGATCTCGCGCGGCGTGATCAAAGTGAGGTTCTGCAGCGTTATCTATCACAACATCGACAAGCTGCCCGCTGGCTTCAGCGCACAATCTTTACCCGCGGTATGTCGTTGCTGCGCGTCAGCGAAGCGATTATCGAAGAGCAACAAGCGTTTCTCGATCGCGGTATAAATTATTTAAAACCCATGACTATTCGCGAAATTGCTGATCGGGTAGATCTCAATGAGGGCACGGTTTCGCGCATTGTCGCCAATAAACTGGTGGAAACGCCGTTCGGGGTTTGGCCGATGAAAAATCTATTCAGCTCAGCTGTCGGACAATCTTCCGATGATGACGGTGTTTCGTCGCGCGCCGTGAAACAGCGGATTAAGGCGTTAATCGATGATGAGCCGCCGTCGAAGCCGCTATCCGATGACAAGCTTGTCAAGATACTCGCCGAAGAGGGAGTGCCGATAGCCCGCCGAACGATCACCAAATATCGTGAAGCGCTCGGTATTGGTTCATCGGTTGAGCGCCGCAAGCAAAAACAATTTTCCTGACAATAAAGGGGAAAGGTGGGAAGAGAACCGATCTAACCCGAAGGTTATATCGCTTCTGAGAGGGTAGGAATTGCAACGGTCTCTTCCCAACGATTAACCCGCAAAAACCATGCCAACTCACCTTGAAGCTAAAAAAAAGATGTGATTTGCCGTTAAGGGTTATATGGAAACGGGACGAACAAACCCAATCGGAGCTGATCAGCGCCATCGCCGGCGCCGTCAGCCGCAGCAAGACCAAGGCGATCATGGTGCGGCCGATGGTGCGCCACAAGTAGACTTTGCGCGCGCGCCAGCGCCGCGCGCTGTCACCTGGCCTGCCAATTACTATATGACGGCACAAGAGTGGATGGAAAAAGTCCGGTTGATCCGAAAATAGCCTATTTTACGATTTTGCACTTAAAGGTCTGGATACAATTTACGCGCTGATCAATGGTGATCCTCACCTCGGGGCCACCAGATTGCCGACTGTAGACGCAGACATTACCTTCGGGCGAACGATCCAATTTTTTAAAACGACATTCCTCGAGCGGCGCTTTTTTGGGGTCGCTTTCGGCACTCGACTGGTAGGTGCTACCAGCGGCGAGCGCTGGCGAGGATAGAAAACTTGTCAATATCAGTCCGGCGATAGCCAAGTGGGGCGTGTGTCTCATATCATAATGGCCTTTCATCAGCTGTTTGCTTCGTCTTCGCCACTGCCTGGCAAATAGGCTTTGCCTTGAATGGCGCGCGCCCCCAACATTTCTGTGAGGGAAGGGTTGGCGCTAACAATCTCCGACAACTTTTCATTAATCAGCGTTTCGGCAGCGCTCTCGCTGTCGGCTTCAATTTCGGCGATACCGTCAATAATCCAATGAATTTTAACCTTCATATGTTCCTCCGCTACGCAATAAAGGTGGCTGTTTGGTGCGTGTTAAGCATCCGTCTCAGATACAGGCGGTGTTTGATCAACGGAAGATGGGAGCGGCACAGCGGGCTCTGGGGCAGGCGCATTTTCCGATCCATTATCGGCCTCTGGTTTGGGCAGTTTGGTAAATAGCTGATTGGCCTGTGATTGCAACGCCTCGAGCTCTTCCGGCAAAATCAATGCGCGGATTTCCTCGCGCTTGGCAATGCTATACGGTAACCCCAGCGCTGCGGCGATGGAATACCAGACATAGGCTTCATTATTGTTGGGTTCTGGCAGAATACTCGCCTGAAAATAAGCATATTGCATAATCGCATCGCGGTTGCCGGCATCAACGCGCGCGCGAATAAAATTTTGTACATCGTCATAAACTGCGATCTTGCTCTCTTCGGAGAGTTTTTCTTGAATAGATGTTACAAGCTTATTGGCACGTTTAATTTTACCAATTTTTGCTAGAAGCCCCCATTTAAACGCTTCTTTAAAATCTTCGGGCGCGCCCAAGCCGCGATCGAGCAATAGTGCCAAATTATACTGGGCGTCGTGATGCGATTGTTCGGCGAGCTGCCTAAATGTCGAAACGGCGGCAATATAGTTTTTGTCGCGAACCGCGGCAACAGCGCCATCAAAGGCCAGATCCGCAGGCGATTGCTCGTTTTGCGCTTGCGCCAAGCCTGCAAAACTCGCTGAGACGATCAAAAATATTAAGCCGACGGCAAGCCGCCGCATTAGCGCCCCGCCATCATAATAAGT
This sequence comes from Alphaproteobacteria bacterium, assembly GCA_965660195.1. Lineage (GTDB taxonomy): Bacteria > Pseudomonadota > Alphaproteobacteria > RS24 > RS24 > JAYODZ01. The sequence goes on along the minus strand of CBFHZM010000026.1, from coordinate 3,631 downwards.
TGGAGATAAAAAACCCGTAATTTAAATTTTGAGCCTTCAGCTTGTTCGTAGACAACAATGCGCGGACGATCGGATTGCGGTTTTTGAAACTCGATCGACATGGTTTCTGGCAGGTGGACGCCATTTTGCGCCAGAGTGCCCTCTGGATCGCGCGAAAAGGCTTCGTGGAAGGCGCTGTCGATCCAAATCCGCGCTAAAACTTTTCCCAGAATATCCGGCAGAAATTGCCGCACTTGCTCGCGATCGCGGATATAGGTCTCGTGGTCGACGAGATCGATTTGCGCAACATTCGCTTTTTGTTTCTTCGCGGGTGGTGTCATTTTAACTGGCACCAAAGCCGTTGAGGGTGATTTACTCATTTTACTACCTACCTCAAAAATCCCGAACTTGGGAAATTGCTCATACTTTTATTACACAACCAGACTTTAAGAAAAAGGGGTTAAGGGAAAGTAAACGCGGATAAGACGGGGAAATTTTTCTATCAGCCGGTGCCGCTTTGGCACATTTTTTGTAGGGTTTACCCCGACACGAAAGGATTTTTGTGATGTTACCAGTGATCCGTACCGGCCTCGACACGGCGATGAAAAATATCTCGACGATATCCAATAATATCGCAAATGCGAATGCGATTGGGTTCAAACGCAGCCGTCCTGAGTTTGCTGATATGTATGCAACAGCCATCGAGACCCCGAAAGGGTCCGATCTTGGTCTCGGAGCGCGCAATGTTGATATTCGCCGCTTTCACGAGCAAGGTAGCTTCAGGACCACAGGTGCGGCCCTGGATTTAGCGATTAACGGTAGCGGCATGTTCACATTGCGCAATCTCGAAAGTGGCGACTTGCTCTATAGCCGCGATGGCTCGATCAACATTACGAAAGACGGCGCATTGGTGTCGAACGAGGGGCATGCCTTTCTTGATCGCGATCTTGAGCCGATCATTATTCCATTTACGATCCAACGCCCTGATGGCACGACCGGCAATTTGAGCGAATTAAATGTTCAGACCGATGGCCAAATTAATGTCTCTTATGGTCCGCAGACGACATTGACAGTTGCTCGCCTCGGTCTCGCCTTGTTCGAAGATGAAGCGCGTTTGAAGTCAGAAGGCGGGAATTTCTATTCAGAGACCCAACGCTCGGGTGAGATGGTTATGGGCACGCCTTTGATCGGCAAAGCTGGCTATTTCCAAGCTGGTGCGCTTGAGACATCGAATGTCGATTTGACCGATGAAATGACTATGATGGTTGGCGCACAGCAGGCTTTTAATGGCTCATCACGCTTGATGCAGAGCGAAGCCGAGATGATCCGCCGCTTAATCGGCTAACCGACTTAATGTAGCGGTAAAATCCACGATAAATCGACGATCTCAGACGTCATAGCCTGATCGATCATCAGATCCCCAGCCGTTGTCACCATCAACGGGTCAGCTAATAAGGCGACGAGCGTCACCGGTCGAGGTGGCGTAAACTGAAGTCCGTCGCGGAGCCGAGCGAAAGCGGGTGCGGCAATCTCAACATCCAACCGCATAACTGGGCGATCTACGGGGATATCAACCTTGCCGGTAGCAGCGATGCTATCGCCGGGGAGGGGGCGTATATGTACAACGCTATGGCCGCGCGCGATATTGACCAAGCTGCAGGTCAAATATAGCTCGGTTGTCGATTTAAACCCGCGTAAATGTAATTCCGCAGATTGTACGGACATATGTACGGTCGAGGTCGGGTGCCACTCTTGTGCGGCCATGACTTATAGGGTTCCGTCTTGCGCTGCGCTGATATGATCGCGCAAACGCATGATAGCTGCTTTTTTGATCTGCGATATTCGGCCCGTCGTTACTTCGAGGATCGCGGCTATTTCATAGATATTGAGCTCTTCGACGTAAAATAGCTGTATGACGAGGGCCTCGCGTTCGGGCAGGGTTTCCAGCGCGGCGCGTAACAATTTGCGGAGGTCAATGTCGGAGACATCTTCTTCCGGCGACTTCATCGCCGATGCAAACCAGACAGAGTAATCGTCATAAATATCGTCGAGGGATTCGTGACGATTAGCGGCAAAGGCGTTTTGCCAGTCGCGCCATTCCTCTGAGGACAGCTGCATTGCTTCAGCCATCTCATCATCTGACGGTGCGCGCTGTAATTTACGCGTTAGACCCTCTTCAATATTGTTGGCTCTTTGCCGCATTTGAATGGTGGTGCGACATAAGTTTGAATTTTTTCGAAGGTGGTCGACCATTGCGCCACGGATCCGCAAGCTTGCATAGCTGGCAAAAGAGGCGCCGTCCTGCGGCGAGTATTTCTGCGCTGCTGTGATCAGCCCAAAATAGCCGATCTGAATTAGGTCTTCAATTTCTATAGCGGCACTGACCCGCCCATAGAGATGCCAAGCAATACGCTTCACGAGCTCGAGGTGATCTGTAATCAGAGCCTCGACATCAGGGCTTTTCTCGGCATATTGAACGCGCATGGTCACGATGCCTCGCTTTTCGGTACATGCCCGAGAAACCCGATGCCGCGCACTGTGTTTGCCGGGGTTTTGATGAGATTGGCAGCGATCCTTTGAAACGCCACAGCTTCGCGACTATCAGATTTTTGCGCCATAATCGGCTTGCGCTGAACGATCGAGTTTCGAATATTTTGCGAATAGGGCAGATAGCCAGCAAAGTATAATTTGACATCAAGAAAGCGTGCGGCAATAGCCTGGAATTTATCGAAATGCGTGCGCGCTTCTTGCTCTGAATTGGCCATATTGACGATAATCGAAACAGCTTCGACGCCAGCTTCGAGATGCGCCGCCTTAATCAGGGCATAGGCATCCATAAAACTGGTCGGCTCCCCGACTAAAACAACCACAGGCTTATCGGCGGCAGCGACAAATGCGAGCGAACTGTCGGCGGCCCCTGCTGGGGCATCAATAATTAAGATATCGGTATCATCGGCCAAGCTCTCGGTCGATCGGATAATTTGGTACCGCGTCTTATCGTCGAGATTGAGAAGCTCGTTGAGCCCAGATCCGCCAGCGATGAATTGCAAGCCCAGCGGCCCCGTTTGGCGGATGTCGGAGAGTTTTTGGCCACCGCTAATCATATCTTGGATGGTCTCACGCGGATCCATGCCTAAGAGAATATGGGCATTGGCCAAACCGAAATCGGTATCGAGTAGGCAAACGCGAGAGCCGAGCTGACACATGGCGAGCGCCAGGTTAATGGATAGGCTCGTTTTGCCTACACCACCTTTTCCACTCGCTACTGTGATCGACTGCGTCATGCACTATCCGATCGTCTCAACGCCACAAATATCCGACAAATATTGCGCCACTGGGTCTTGGCTTGCAATCAGCAAGCTATCAACCAGCGAACGCGATGCCGTCAGCAATGCCAGTTTAGCACGTGATTCAGCTAAAACCGAGAATTCCGGAGCAGCAATTTCACATTCGTCCAATCGGGTGAGTGCAATATATGCGCCATCTTTGCCATAGGTCTCAATCGCTCGCTTAATCGCTTGTGCACTATAAGCTCCCGGAAGCGGTACAATGCGGCATATCTTGGCCTCTGGAAGAGTCTGTTCGATGTCCGCTTGCAAGCTCTCGAGGCGGCGTGTATCAGCGCCAGCATCAATCACCAGCTTGCCGTTAT
>CBFHZM010000025.1:0-22637 GCA_965660195.1 Alphaproteobacteria bacterium | reverse complement strand
CAAGAGCTTACAGTTTTGGCCCAGCGCATCGAAGATGTTGCAGTATCACGCAAAATCGCAGCTGACATTATCTCGGCACGGGCGCTTGCGCCTTTGACTAAGTTATTGGAGCTTGCAGTGCCTTTTGTAAACCCGCAAAGTACGGCTCTGTTTTTAAAGGGGCGCGATTGGCAAGCTGAGATCTTGGCAGCTGAGGCCGATTGGTCGTTTCGCGCCGAAGTTTTTCCAAGCCGCACAGATGACGAGGCGCGAGTTATAAAACTCACACATATTATGCCTCTTACGAAAGAAAAGATTTAACCTGACCCGCTGCCGGCGGTAGACTGTGTCCAGAGGTCTCGATGACAGAAATTGAAACACCGCATGGAGCAACGCTGGAGGCCAACCCGGCATCTAAAGCCGATGGCGGGGCTTTGCCGCGATGCCGCATTTTAACCATTGCCAATCAAAAGGGCGGCGTTGGGAAAACAACAACCGCGATTAATTTGGCAACGGCATTGGCGGCGATTGGTGAGCCCGTATTGCTTATTGACGTAGACCCACAAGGCAACGCCAGCACCGGGCTTGGGGTTAACCCAGCGGACCGCAAGCAAAGCAGCTTCGATGTTTTGTTGGGCGAAGCGGAGATCGCGGATGCCGTCACACCGACATTAGTGCCCGGTTTGGATTTGGTGCCAGCCAGTATGGATCTGTTGGGGATAGAAGTTGAATTGGCCGAAAATCCTCGCCGTCTCTACATGTTGAAAGATGCGGTGCGGCGTTATATCGAAGCTGGTGGCCCGGCGCGGTTAATTTTTATCGACTGTCCACCATCGCTCAACATGCTGACATTGAATGCCATGGTGGCGGCGCAGTCTATTTTGGTGCCGCTCCAAACCGAGTTTTTTGCGCTCGAGGGTTTAAGCCAGCTGATGGCAACGGTTCAGCAAGTGCAGTCGACGCTCAATCCGCAACTAGATATTCAGGGTATTGTGCTAACTATGTATGACCCGCGTAATAATTTATCGACGCAGGTCGAAGAGGATGTGCGGACACATTTCAAAGACAAGGTCTATGAGACTGTGATCCCGCGCAATGTACGATTGTCGGAGGCGCCGTCGCATGGCAAGCCGGCTCTTTTATATGATCATAAATGCTCTGGGAGCACAGCTTATATGAAGCTGGCTTCCGAGCTCATTCGGCGCGAACGCGCCAGCGCGGCGAAGGGGTAACATGAGCAAGGCAAAATCACGCGGGCTGGGACGAGGCTTGTCGGCACTGATTGGCGAAGCGCCGCAACCGACGAAGGCGGAAGAAGCCAGTACAGAGGCCGATGTAGCCAGCACAGGCGCGCCGCGTCCAAACCGTTTGGGGATTGATAAGTTACGGCCCGGGAAATTCCAGCCGCGGCAAAACTTTGCCGAAGACGAGTTAGAAGCCCTCGCCAAGTCATTGAAATCAAAGGGTATTTTGCAGCCGCTTCTGGTTCGCCCCAGCGGCCAAAGCTACGAAATTATCGCAGGCGAGCGCCGCTGGCGCGCTGCCCAGCGCGCCGGTTTGCATGACGTACCGGTTATTATTGAGGAGTTAAGCGATCAAGATGCGTTGGAGATTGGCATTATCGAAAATGTCCAACGCGCCGATTTAAATCCGATGGAGGAAGCGCAAGCTCTGCAGCGTCTGATGGATGAGTTCAGCTACACGCAGGAGGCGATGGCTAAGACGATTGGTAAAAGCCGGAGCCACATAGCTAATATGTTGCGCTTGAATAATCTGCCTGATGCGGTTCGTGCGCTAGTGATGCAGAATAAGTTATCAGCTGGTCATGCCCGCGCGCTGGTGGGGCATGACGATGCGGCTGCCCTAGCGGCTAAGGTTGTTGCTGAGGGTCTCAGCGTTCGCGCGCTTGAAAAATTAATCGCTAGCGCTCGCAAACCGCAGCCGATAACGACCAACCAAAGCGAAAGTGAAAAAGACGCCGACACGCGGGCATTGGAAAAGACTTTGAGCGATGATCTCGGCCTGAAGGTCGATATTCGCGATCAGGCAGGCCGCGGTCAGTTGACCATTCAATATAAAAGCCTCGAGCAACTTGATGAGGTTATTCGCCGTCTTTTGCGCGGGTAACTAGCGCTGCGCGGCGCGCGCTAGGCGCAATAAATCATATGCAACGCGGGTTTCTGGCCGCGCCCCTGTCTGGCGGCAGGCTAATTCGGTGTCACGGAGTATGTCGAGTGCTGCCTCGATTTTGCGACGGCTCCACGCGCCACATTGACGTTCAACCAAAGGCTTGCGCTTAAAGTGCAGCGGCGGCTTGAAGCTTTTGAGAGCTTCGTCGCGTGGTACACCACTTTCCATTTTACTTTTGGCTAGATGCAAAATCTGCAAATGCCGACGCACGGCGCTGATAATGGCTTCTGGTCTTGTACCCGTCAGGATTAAGCGATTAAACATTTTATCAGCATTGGCCAATGCGCCGAGAGCAACGGCATCAACTAAACCATCGAGGGCAGCATGGCTTTGGTCATGCATTGCCTCATACACATCGTCCAGCGTTACGACGCTGCCATTCGGACGGGCGCTTCCTTTCGGCCCCTTATAGAGCACGAGGCGCTCGATCTCGCGCCGCGCAACACCGCGATCGGCCCCGAGCAGATCGCGTAGGCTCGCCAGCGCTGCAGCATCAATTTTCAGATCATCGGTGGCGAGAATATCACGTATCAGCGTTTCAATCTCGCGCGGATCTGCCTCATAAAATGGTAGAGCGAGGCCAGCCTCGTCGGCTTCCACGAGCTTGCGTAGGCCAGACGCAGGCGTCAGATTGCCGGCCTCGACAATCACCAACGCTTCCTGAATCGTGCCCTGTTCTAAATAATTCTCCACCGCCTTGCGGCTGGGCTCCTGACCACCGCGCACCATAATTAACTTATCGCCACCAAACATCGGTAAGCTGGCGGCCTCGTCGCGTAGCCGCGCCGCATCACCAGAAAGATCCGTCTCACTCAAGTCACTGCGTTGCAAAGGGTCGGGGTCGGGCCCAAGAAAAATAGCCCCGAGGGCCTGTGCCGTGTCGCGGATAGCGCCCTGATCGCGACCATACAGCAAGATGACGCGCCCGCCGCCATCTTTGGCAGAAAACTGCCTAACAAAGGCGTCGACCTTGCTTGCCGCGAGTTTCATTACTTTTTCTGTCGGACTTGAATAATGGCCTGTTGTAGGCGCGTGGCAACGCTGCGCTCCAGATTGAGACGCGCTCGATCTTGCTCAAAGCGCACGTCGAGCTCGGACTCAGGGGCTGTGTAGCTGACATCTTGCGAAATCCGTCCGGTCTTAACCGAGCCATCCTCACGATTTGTCAATTCATAAGTCAAGGTGAGGGACATGGTCTCGCGAGCCCCTTTTCGCTTATTGTTGATATTTTCTTCATAAATATTTTCTTGCACCTGAACGCTGAGGCCGAGGAGTGCATCGTCTTGCAGATTGATTTGCTGCTCGAGGCGTTGGCGTAAATTCCCCGATGCATCGCCGGAGACATCAAGCCGATATACGGCAACTTTTGGTAAAGCACCGTCCTTGTAAATCGGTGTGAAGCCGCAGGCTGTGACGAAAACCACAGCGCTGAACACCACAAAGCGAGACAAAAAGGTTTTAGGATTTAATAACGACATTCACGATCCGTCCTGGTACGACAATTACTTTGCCGATGACGCTATCTCCGATAAGCGACTGCACCCGCGGATCCGCCATCACTATAGCCTCTATACTAGCTTTATCCGCGTCAGATGGAACATTTATTTCATGCCGTTTTTTGCCATTGATCTGGATCGGCAGGACTAGGTAGTCGCTCTTCAAGACGCTCTCATCAGCCTGCGGCCAGGCTGTTTGCGCGAGGATTGTCTGGTGCCCGAGCATTTTCCAGCAGCTTTCGGCCAGATGCGGCATCATTGGGCCGATCAGCGTCACCAGCGTTTCGCAGCTGGCACGCGCGACGGCTAGCTCAGTTGGTGTTTGCGGTTTGGCTTCACTCAAACTATTGGCCAATTCATAGATGCGCGCCACGGCGCGGTTAAATGACAGGGCCTCGAGATCACCTGTGACATTGTAGAGCGCCGTGTGGGAAGCTTTATAAAGCGTACCAGCCAGTCCGTCATGCTGTGGCGTGTGATCGGTGGCAGATGTCTCACGCGCAATCCGGTCAACCAGTCGCCAAATGCGCTGCACGAAACGCCAAGCGCCCTCGACACCAGCCTCCGTCCATTGAACATCACGCTCTGGTGGCGAATCTGAAAGCATGAACCATCGAGCTGTATCGGCACCATATTGCGCGATAATGTGGGTCGGGTCGATGACATTGCGTTTCGACTTTGACATTTTCTCGACGCCACCAACCCGCACCGCCACCGACGGGTCATCCCGCAAATGGGCTGTGCCGTCGTTGCCGACCACTACCTCATCGGGCGCCAACCATTTTCCATCTGGCGATTTATAGGTCTCGTGATTGACCATGCCTTGGGTAAACAGACCCGCAAAAGGCTCCTTGACCTCGACGTGCCCGACCTCGGCCATCGCACGCGTGAAAAACCGAGCATACAGAAGGTGTAAAATCGCGTGTTCGATGCCGCCAATATATTGATCAACTGGTAGCCAGGCTTTGGCGTGATCGGGGTTGGTTGGGCGCTTATCCTGCGGCGACGTGAAGCGAGCAAAATACCAGCTACTATCGACAAATGTGTCGAACGTGTCGGTCTCGCGCGTCGCCTCTTGGCCGCATTTTGGGCAAGCGACATGCTTCCAACTCGGGTGGCGTTCGAGTGGATTGCCAGGCCGATCAAAGCTCACATCCTCTGGCAATTTCACCGGTAAATCTTCTCGCGGAACTGGCACAACGCCGCAGCTGCCGCAATGGATGACCGGGATCGGGCAGCCCCAATAGCGTTGCCGCGAAATACCCCAATCTCTGAGGCGGAAATTAACTTTACGCTCACCCCATTTTTTTTCCTCAAAGGTGTCAATCACGGCGGCGCGGGCCTCAGCCGGCGTCATGCCGTTAAGCGCGGGCGAATTTATCATCACGCCCTCGCCACTATAAGCCTCGTCTTCGATCATGAAGCTCTCGGCGGCCTTACCCTCCGGGCAAACAACCGGCGTGACCGGTAGGTCATATTTGCGGGCAAAGTCGAGGTCGCGTTGGTCATGGGCGGGGCAACCGAAAATCGCCCCCGTGCCATAATCCATAAGGACAAAATTAGCGACAAAGACGGGCAGCCGCCAATTGGCATCAAGCGGGTGCAGAACTTCAAGGCCCGTGTCGAGCCCCTCTTTTTCGGCCGCTTCGATTTCGCTGGCGCTAGTGCCGCGCTGTGAACATTTTTTCCGGAATGCATCGATGTCGGCGTTGTTCTTCGCGAGTTCAATTGCTAGCGGATGGTCGGGCGAGATAGCACAAAAGCTCGCGCCATAGAGCGTATCGGGCCGCGTTGTGTAAACTTCAATATGCGAAACAGAGACTGTGTCTTGGCAAAGCTGAAAGCGGAATTGTAGGCCCTCAGAACGGCCAATCCAGTTGGCCTGCATCAGCCGCACCTTTTCCGGCCATCGCTCTAGCTCGTTGAGCCCAGATAGCAAATCATCAGCAAAGCGGGTGATTTTAAAAAACCATTGTGTCAAAGTGCGCTGCTCGACCGGCGCGCCCGATCGCCACCCCTTGCCGTCAATTACTTGCTCATTGGCAAGAACCGTTTGGTCGACGGGGTCCCAATTAACCTTGCTGTCGCGACGATCAATCAGACCCGCCTCGAGAAAATCAAGAAACATCGCCTGTTCGTGTTGGTAATATTCCGGATCGCAAGTAGCGAATTCGCGGCTCCAATCGATCGCCAACCCCATCGACTGAAGTTGCTTGCGCATCACTGCGATATTTTCGTAAGTCCAAGTGCCGGGATGCGAATTCTTTTCCATGGCGGCGTTTTCGGCGGGCATGCCGAACGCATCCCACCCCATGGGGTGTAGGACATGAAACCCCTGCGCCATTTTAAAGCGAGCAATGACATCGCCCATGGTGTAATTCCGCACATGGCCCATATGGATCCGGCCCGACGGATAAGGAAACATCTCTAGAACATAATATTTAGGCCGCGGGTCTGTGGTTGGGTCACCCGCCTCAAAACACCTCGCTTCGGCCCAAGTGTTTTGCCAAATAGGCTCGTGGTCGGCTGGAACGTAGCGCGCCACTTCAGGTGATGTGCTCATGGTGTCTAGTCTTTTCAGCTCGACTTGCCAGCAATACGGAATTCACGAGCGCGCACCAGTATAATGTCTTCCAGCTGGCGCTGTGTTGCGATGGCGCTCGGTACGCTGACCCAGCCGTTTTCATTTCTTTGCTCACGGAAAACGCTGACACGCAAGGCATCGGCGCGGAGCTCTTTATCGAGGATGAAAATCGTGACTTTGATACGCTCATCAAGGTTTGAGGGGTCGATGTGCCAATCCGTGATGATAACGCCGCCCATGGGATCTGCCGAAACCAGGGGCATGAAGCTAATTGTATCTAAGGCTGCGCGCCACAAATCGGCATTCACCCCGATCGCAGCGGGAGCAACGCGTTCATTATCGCTCGAGAAAAGCGAGAAGCTGCTGCCCGACAATAAAGAGCCAGCACTGTCATCGACGGGCGACTTAGTCGGGTAGTCATGTTCGATCGTTGGTGATCCGCCGCAGGCGACAAGAGCGCTGCACATTAGCGCGACAACGGTAAGGCGTTTGAAGCGATCATGCCCCTGAAATGTCATTGGAAATCCTCTGAACTGAAACTCAAAATCTGCAACAAACTAGGCCGCTTAAGGAAAAAAGTAAAGTCTCGACAGACTGCTTATACCGTCTATTGCCGCAATTTTGGCGCGGGCGCAGGCAATGCCGAAAAGCAAGCGGGCTGAGCGGCGGGTCATGCCACCGAGTGCCGCGGGCGATAGGCCAAAACTTTGCGTCTGTCGGGCCAGCTGATGATATCGAACGCGCCCCAGCCCGCGCGCTAAGGGGTGTGATTGGGTCGGAAAAACGGGGCTGATGAGCGCCAAATTGGCACCCATATCGGAGGCTTTTTTAAGGTCACGGGCATGATGAATGGCGGCGCTGTTCCAGGGTCCGCGTGGTGCGTTGCGTAAAGCCGGCGTGCGGCGCTGTAAGTCCCGTTCTCTCAGATGTACGCCGATATTGAGGCGCCAGGCAAGCCGCGTATCACCGCCAATAGCGCAACTGATACCGCGGGCCTTACATAGAGCCGTAATGGCGCGGGCATATGTCTCGCGCTGTGGGTGGTCATAGTCGCGAATAATAACGTGATCACCCCGCTTCAGATTGCGGATCACCTTCTGCCAATCGGGTTGTCGGCCACGATCGGTCATAAATATGCGCATGAGACAAACATTCCTGTGGTTGCGAAACGCAACATATTATATCACTAATCTATGAGCCTAGGACAGACCCACCCTCAGGTGCTGCGATGAGCACCGCCTATGATGATATTTTGCGTCGTATCGCGACGGCGGAAAAAGACTGGCGCCGCGAGGGTGCGACGCGCTTGATCGCTGTGAGCAAAACTTTTGAAGCGCCAGCCATCGAACCCCTCTTGGCGGTTGGGCATCGCGTGTTTGGCGAAAATCGTGTGCAGGAAGCAAAAGCCAAATGGCCGGCCTTGCGCGCCGCCTATCCCGACATCGAGTTGCATTTGATCGGCCCGCTGCAGACCAATAAGCTGGCTGAGGCGCTGGCGCTATTCGATGTTATTCATACCCTAGATCGCCCTAAACTGGCGGCCAAGCTGGCCCAGGCGCGCGATCAGGGGGTGGCTTTGCCGCGCTTATTCGTGCAAGTCAATACCGGCGAAGAGCCGCAAAAGGCGGGCGTCTCTCCAGAAGAGCTGCCCGAGTTTTTGGCGCTGTGCCGCCAAACCTACGGCCTTAAGCCGGAAGGCTTGATGTGTATTCCACCGGTCGAGGATGTAGCGGCGCCACATTTTGCTCTGCTGCATGACTTAGCAAAAGCCAACGACCTGGCGGAGTTGAGCATGGGCATGAGCGATGATTTTGAGGCGGCGATCGCGCAGGGCGCCAGCTATATTCGTGTCGGCCGCGCTTTATTTGGCGATCGCGACACGGCGCTTTAAGTGGGCTTGGCGTGGTTGTGAATGCGCAACCGCGTGGCTGGAGCAACAAGCGGAATGAGTTGCATCATGTGATCGCGCGAGATTGCCACACAGCCACGCGTCGCTTGGTAGTTATTTTTTTCGAGATGCAAAAAAATTGCACTACCCGCCCCACTAATTGCTGGCGTGTCATTGTAGCCAATTTCAAAAAAAGCGTCATAAAGCTCGTCGTTACGCCATAAAAACTCGTGGCTAAAAGCATGCGGACGCCGCACCGGCTTATTATAATCAGGGTCTCTGGGGTCGTCGGACCAGCCATCTAGTCGATCAATAGCGCGTTGTGGTAAGGGCCCTGCGGGCGGCGCGAACCGGTCGGCGCGATACCAAAGACGGCGTAGCTCAAAGGTGCCGAGTGGCGTTTTGCCATCGCCCTCGACTTTTCGATCAGAAAGCCCGGCGGCGCCAATGGCGCAGGGCCAGAGGCTGTCCCCGACAGCCAAAACTCCCCGCGCCTGTTCATCACTGACGAATAAATCTAAATTAAGCATAAGCTATCAAATTGCATTTCTCTAAAAAACACTAATTGTTTTTTAGGGATTCGATGATATCGCTAGATAACAAATGATAGCGTCGGAGAGGTAATGGCGGTTACGCATAAGATATTATTGGTTGATGATGATCTGATCTTCGCCGAAACGTTGCAAGAGCAGTTCCGTCTGCACGATGAATTGCAGGTTGAGCTTGCGGCGACGGCGGCCGAGGCGCGTGAAAAAATCGCCGCGTATCGTTATGACCTGATTATTATGGATGTTGGTTTGCCCGATCAAGACGGCCGCGAGACCTGTCGAGCCATTCGCAATCAGGGTGTGGCGATCCCGATTATCATGCTAACGGGTGCGGTGAGCGATGCCGATACGATTTTGGGGCTCGAGGCTGGCGCCAATGATTATGTAGCGAAGCCCTTTAAATTTGGCGTCTTACTGGCGCGCTTGCGAGCGCACTTGCGGCAGTATGAGAATATGGAACAGGCGAGCCTGACGCTGGGGCCTTTAGTTTTCCAACCAGCTTTGAAGCTACTGCAGACGGCGGCAGGAGAGCGGGTGCGCCTGACCGAAAAAGAAACCCATATTCTACGGTACCTCTATCGCGCTGGTGGCGTTGCGGTGCAGCGACAAGAGCTTTTAAACGAAGTCTGGGGTTATAATGATCGTGTCTCTACGCACACGCTTGAGACGCATATTTATCGCCTGCGCCAAAAAATCGACCCACTAGCAACGGATTTGCTGCAAACCGAAGCCGGCGGCTATCGTCTTAACTTGGCAAATAATTCCTCGACGCCTGCTTGAACGGGGTAACCTGTAGCGAATGCGTCGGGCATGCGGCACGCTTTGCCGGTGGAGATTTTCATCGTCACGAAATCGCTTAAGCCATAGGCCAAGCAAATTTGTCGTTCAAGGCTTTGCATCTGAAACCGTCGCCGCAAACTCAAGCGCCCATCATTGCCGGTAATCCAAGTGGCAACGGCGATTGTTTCCCCCGGCATGGCGGCGTTGCGGTAATCGATTTCGTGCCGCTTTACAACGAACCCGACATCGAGCGCTTGGTATCGGGCGAAGTCAAAGCCGAGCGCCTTGGAATGGTTCCATGCCACCCGCGACATCCAGCCGAGATAGACGACATTATTAACGTGCTTAAAATCGTCAATGTCCTCGGGCCGTACCGTGATCGAGGATATGTGGGGGGTCGGCGCTACCCAAGCGAGATCTTGAACCATACGATTGGCTATTATCACAGGATCAAAAGCTTGTCATGCCTTGCCTCACCTAGCTTCGCTGGGTAAGGTCGCGATCGCGGAGGATTATGATATGCAAACACCCTTTACCGACCATATGCAGGCGCAGGCCGATTACACGCGCGATCCCGAACAGTGGCCGCCGAATGTTCAGGCGGCGCGCAAAAAACCGTCTCCAGCCTCTGCCTATCTTGGTCTTGAGTTAATTGGTGTTAGCAAATCAGCCGGCTTGGCGGAGATGGCGTTTCACGCTAGCGACCAGTTATGCAACAAATGGGGCGGCGTTCAAGGCGGCATGGTTGCGGCGATGCTCGATGATGCTATGGCCTTCGCGATTGGGCTTAATCTCGATTGGGGACAAATTAGCCCAACGCTCGAAATTAAAGTTTCGATGTTGTCTCCGGTGCGGCCGGGCACAGTCTTTGGCTTGGGCCGCGTTATTCGCCGCGGTCGCTCGGTCGGTTTTGTCGAGGGTGAATTGCGCGATGCCGAGGGCAATTTATTGGCGACGGGCTCAACAACAGCGAATTTCGTGACGCTCAAGAAGAAATAAGCAAGGGCCTATTTAGTCGGCGATATCGACGATCACAGGCACATGATCGGAGGGGCGCTCCCAGCCGCGCGCGGGCCGCAAAATTTCAAAATGCGCTAGCGATTTTTTTAACGTCGGCGTTACCCAAATATGGTCAAGCCGTCGTCCACGGTCGGCACTGTCCCAATCGCGGGCGCGGTAACTCCACCAGCTATAGAGTTTCTCGGCTTCGGGCACGAAGTGGCGTGCGACATCAATCCAGTCTAGCGTTTGCCGTAAATCGGCCAGCCGTTCGCGCTCGATCGGCGTGTGGCTGACCACCCTGGTCAGCTGTTTGCTCGACCAAACATCATGCTCAAAAGGAGCGATATTCAAATCGCCGACCAGCACCAAAGCTTGTTTGGTTGATTGGGCGCCAAAGCGCTCAATCATTTCATCGAGAAAGGCCAGTTTATGGGCAAACTTATCGTTGATTTCAGGGTCGGGCTCGTCGCCACCGGCCGGCACATAAAAATTATGAATGGTGAGTTTCTTGCGCCCTAGCTTATGCGTCGTCGCGACATGTCGGCCGTCGCCTTTATTGCAATAATCGATAATCTCAGTATCAAGAAAAGGCTCGCGCGCTAGCGTCGCAACACCGTGATAGCCCTTTATGCCGTTAACGGCTATGTGCGCAAAGCCAGCTTTTTTGAAAACCTTTTCGGGAAAGCTGTCATTCGGGCATTTAATCTCTTGTAGACAGATGATGTCGGGCTTCAGCGCTTTGATCATATCGAGCACAAGCGGCGCTCTGAGGCGAACCGAATTTATGTTCCAGGTAACAATACGCATGCAGACCTCGGGCTAAAAAAGATTGAAAGAGCGTCCGGTGATTGACACTGGCCAGCGGCCTATCGCGAACAGGCGGTATTTAACAAATAGGGGGTGGCGCGATAGCTCTTCGATGTCGGTGTCTATATTATTTAGCAACGCATCGGCATGCGCCGCGGCGACGGCGAGCAATGCCCCAAAGCTCGCTTGTTGCGCCGCGCCAACCATCAGCTCAAGTAGGGCGTCAGCATTTTCATCACTCAAACTCAGTGCTTCTTCGGCGGCATCGCGTGCCCGCGTTGCGAGGCTGGCCGACAGATACGTTAAAATAACCTCAAGTCCCTCTGGGGTGACTGCGCTCAACGCGTCCTCGGTCACGGCGGCGCGTAATTGTTCCTCAGCCTCCCAGGCTTCGCTGTTAAGGTCCATGGTTTCGGCCGCGTCTAGCGCGTCGTCCCAATCAGGGATTTGTGCTAGACGCGCATCGGGTAGACCGAGGCCTGTGACATACAGCTCGGCCAGAGCAACCGTTTGCGCATCGAGCCGTTCGCCAAGCTCAGAGAACCAATCACTGGCTACAATTTCGTCAGCAAAGTTGCGCAATAGGCTCAAGATTGGTATTTCGGCCTCTAAGGCCAGCAGGGTCTCGGCGTCTGCGTTGGTGAAGTCTTCATCATGCATCAATTAAAATCCGTTTCACTCTCATCAACAAAGAACAGCAAATTTGGCAAGCTTGACGGTTGATTTACATGCGACAGATGAATTTGTGTAATTTGTTGCTGCATATCGCTGACGCGCCAGCCCAGCAAAGTGATTTGCGGAAAAGAAAACATCAATTCCAAGCGCCCTGCGCGCGGTTTTTCCTTGTCCATCAGCGTGACAATGGCGCGGCCCTCGAACACGTCAAAACTCGAGAGATAATCCGTCTCATCGAGCCGCACATTCGAGGCAATAAAGCGGCCCAAGGGCGACGCCTTGAGAGGATAATAATTAGCTTCTTTGCCGGGCTTTTTTTGGATCGTTAGCCATGTGTCGCCGGCGATTACGACTTGTCCATTGGGTGGGTCATAAGAAAATCGCATTTGCCCAGGCTTGCGATAGTAAAAATCACCGCGCACCGTTTCGCCATTTGGCCCGATCTGTAAGAACTTGGCTTGTAAGTTGTCAAGCGCGGCAAAATAATTAGCGATCTCGCGCAAGCCCTCGGACGCGGCACATACCGGCCCCGCCATAGCGACCAGGAAAATAACAACAAGCAGTTTTCGCGCCATTAATGTTTGCCCGCGAGCACTTCACGCTTGCCAGCGTGGTTGGGGGCGCTGATCACGCCCTGCTCTTCCATTTCTTCAATTAACCGGGCGGCTCGATTATAGCCGATTTGCAAGCGGCGTTGGACATAGCTCGTCGAAGCGCGGCCATCGCGAGTGACAATCGCCACCGCTTGATCGTAGAGGCTATCGCCACTCTCGCCACCACCCTCAGCAACCGCGTCTTCCTCTGGCGCTTCGGTTACACTCTCAATATATTCTGGCACACCCTGTTTTTTCAAAAAGGCGACAACTTTCTCGACTTCCTCATCCGAGACAAAAGGCCCATGCACCCGCTGTAAGCGCCCTGCTCCGCCCATAAACAACATATCGCCTTGCCCGAGCAACTGTTCGGCGCCTTGTTCACCGAGCACGGTGCGGCTGTCAATCCGGGAGGTGACTTGGAACGAAATCCTGCTCGGGAAGTTGGCTTTGATCGTGCCTGTGATGACATCGACCGAAGGGCGCTGGGTGGCGGTAATGAGGTGCACGCCCGCGGCGCGTGCCATTTGCGCCAGCCGTTGCACCGCGCCTTCAATTTCTTTCCCTGCCACCATCATGAGGTCGGCCATCTCGTCAATCACGACAACAATAAAGGGCAGCGTCTCGGGCGCGATTTCCTGCTCTTCAAAAATTGCCTCACCTGTCGTGTGGTCGAAGCCCGTTTGTACGCGTCGCGTCAACGTTTCTTTGCGGGCGATAGCTTCGCGCATGCGTTCGTTATAGCCTTCGATATTGCGCACGCCAATTTTCGACATTTTGCGGTAGCGGTTTTCCATTTCCTTAACCACCCATTTCAGGGCGACAACCGCTTTCTTCGGTTCGGTCACCACGGGGGCGAGCAAATGTGGGATGCCGTCATAGACCGAGAGCTCGAGCATTTTCGGATCGACCAAAATCAAGCGGCAATCCTGCGGCGTCATCCGATATAAGATCGACAAAATCATCGTGTTGATGCCAACAGATTTGCCCGACCCAGTTGTGCCCGCGACCAGCAGGTGAGGCATTTTGGCGAGATCAGCCAAGGCGGGCGCGCCGCCAATATCTTTACCCAGCGCGATCGTCAGGCGCGATTTGCTTTTTTCAAAATCGGCACTGGCGAGCAATTCGCGCAACGACACAAGCTCACGCGTTTGGTTGGGCAGCTCAATGCCGATGGCGTTGGCGCCCGGGACGGGCGCGACGCGACAGGCGACCGCACTCATTGAGCGGGCAATATCATCAGCCAGCCCAACGACACGGGAGGAGCGAACGCCTGCTGCGGGTTCAAATTCATATAAGGTGACTACGGGTCCAGGGCGGACATTGCTGATCGACCCTTTGACGCCAAATTCAGCCAACACATTCTCCAACATATGGGCGTTGGCTTCGAGCCCCGTTTTGTCGAGCTGACTGGTATTGCGAACCCGATGTTGGGTCAGCAGGCTTAAGGGTGGTAGCTTAAAGTTTTGATCGGCATCAAACCCTAAGCTCGGTTGGGCCTCGCGGCTCATGCGGTTGCCAGGTTTGAGTTGCGTATATTTCTCCGACACGGCCACGCGGGCTCGTGGCGCGGTGTCTTCCTCAAAGTCCGATTGTTCGTCGGCACCGGGCGTCTCGTCAAAGTCATCTTCAATTATGTCGACAAGGGGCGTGTCTTTGGTATCAGTGATTTGGCCTCGCCGCGGGCGTAAGTCCCAAGCCGATTTAGCCAACGCCATACTGGCGCGAGGCACGCGGGTGCAAATGGTCACGATCCGCTTTAACCACGCGGCGCCAAAAAGCGATAGGGCGATAGCGGGCACGCCTAAAAGCAGAGCGACGACAATATCGGCGATGCTACCAGCGCTATCGATCGGCAAAAAAGACACCCCGAGCATAATCAGCTCGGCAAATGATTGTCCAATGAAGCCGCCCGCCTGTGCGCCATCATTCGGCTGGCCGTAGGGCCATAACGCCAGGGCCGCGGCGAGGCCAATAGGCGCGATGGCCATGGCGATGCCGCGCCAGACGGGCCGATCAATAGCAACATGTTGCAATCGCCTGAAACCAAACGCTACGAGTGCGGGAAGAAAAGCAACAAAAGCCCAACCAAAACTCTGCAAGATCAGATCACTGACATAGGCTCCAGCAAGCCCAAGCAAGTTTTGCGGTTCGCTATTACTGGCAACATTCCAGCTCGGGTCGAAGGGGCTGTAGCTCGCCAGTGCGAGAAGCACAGCCACCGCCAGCGCGATGACGACAATCCCGCCCCCTTCAATTAGCCGCAGTAGCAACCAAGCGCGGAGCCGTTCGACAGTGTTACGCCAACGGCTCATGCAGCCCCCTGTTGACGCTCGAACGCGTCCATGCCCTCGACGAAGCGCGAAAGCGCCTCGGTGGTCTCGTCTAGGCTGCCGACCAATGCGACGCGAATATAGGCTTTACTATCGGCGCCATCATTGTCCCGCGCAAGATACGCGCCAGGTAAGACCTTCACCCCTTGAGTTTGCCATAAATGTCGCGTCACAGCTTCACCATCGCCGACATTTAGCCAGAGAAAGAAACCACCGGGCGGTCGATAAAAGCCGAACCGATTGCCAAGCACACGTTCGGCGAGGTCGAATTTTTCTTGATAGCGTTGGCGGTTTTCAGCGACATGCGCATCGTCTGCCCAGGCCGCGGCCGCGGCCTCTTGTGCCGCGAGCGGGTTTTGCGGCGCTGCGACTTGCCGCAGTTTAGCAAATGCCAACATCGCATGGCGGCCACCAGCACAAAACCCAGACCGCAAGCCGGGCAAGTTGGACCGCTTCGAGAGCGAGTGGAAGGCCAGAACAGGGGCGCGATCAATTTCGTCGGGTTTTATTACCTCGAGGATCGAGGGTGGCGGCGATGCCTCCCAATCGCGGTCATAAATTTCGCTATAGCACTCATCAACCAGCAACAAAAAATTATATTCTATCGCGGCGTCTAATAAGCGCCGAAGATAGTGCCGATCGGCCACAGCGCCTTGCGGATTGGCTGGCGAACAAAAATATACGGCCTGACAGCGGCTTAGAGTTTGCGCATCGAGATGGCCGAGCGCGGGGAGAAAGCCCGTTGCTTGTGAGGTCGGGAGATAAATTGGTGTCGCCCCACTGGCAATCGCGGCTGCGGCATAGACTTGGTAAAACGGGTTTGGCATGGCAATAAGGCCAGCAGGCTTTTGTTGCGCAATTTGGGCCGCTAGAAACAAGCCTTCGCGCGTTCCGTTGAGCGGCAAAATTTGCTCGTTGACATCGAGCAAGGCGGCATCGAGCTTGAAGCGCCGTTGCAACCACCCGTAAATGGCTTGGCGCAAGTCGGGGGTGCCTGGGATTGGTGGATATTGGCCGTAGCTCGCCATGGCCTGCGGCGTGCTCAGGGTCTCGAGCACGAAAGCAGGTGCAGCGTGTCGAGGCTCGCCAATCGCCATCGAGATTTCAGGTTTTCCAGGCTCAAGGCCAGCGAGCAGTTGCCGCAAACGCGCAAATGGTGACTGTGGAAGCGTTGCAAACCGCCCGCCGATCGAATTTTTTGTCACCCTGACCTCGCCCATTTGGCACTCCGCGAGATGCGGATGCGCCGTTGTTCGCGCTAGAATAGCGCAGTTCTTATGGGCGGGTCAAAGCCTTGCCGCGTTAAAGCATTGAAGTTTCAGGCTCGGCGGCAATTTTATGGACAGCAAGATCGGCACCACGATGCTCATCTTCTTCGTGGAGACGAATGCCGACCAGCATTTTAAGGCCGCCATAGATGATACCGCCGGCGATGATGGCAATAGCAATCCCCATCAGCGTACCGATAATCTGGCTTATCAAGCTGACGCCACCGAGGCCGCCTAAGCTTTCAAGGCCAAAAATACCCGCTGCGATACCACCCCAAGCGCCGGCCAGGCCATGCAAGGGCCATACTCCCAACACGTCATCTATTTTCATTTTTTCCTGACAGATATGGAACATATAGACAAACAAGATGCCGGCAACGCCACCCGTCACGAGGGCGCCAAGCGGATGCATGATGTCGGAGCCAGCGCAGACAGCCACCAAGCCCGCTAGTGCGCCGTTATGAACGAAGCCAGGGTCGAAGCGGCCGACAAAGAGCGCGGCCAAGATGCCACCGACCATCGCCAGCAGAGAGTTTACGGCGACTAAGCCAGACACGCTCTCAAGCGATTGGGCGCTGACAACATTAAAGCCGAACCAGCCAATGCACAAAAGCCAAGAGCCGAGCGCAAGCCACGGGATCGATGACGGAGGAAAAGCGCGGCCTTTCGGGCCATAGCGCCCCGCGCGCGCGCCGAGCAACCATACTGCGATCAGCGCCACCCATCCGCCAAAAGCATGCACAACAACAGAGCCGGCAAAGTCATGGAAGCTGGCGCCAAAATTGGCTTCCAAATAGGCCTGCACACCGAAATTACCGTTCCAAACCAGCCCTTCCAAGAGCGGGTAAGCCAGCCCAACCAAGAGGGCAGAGGCGGCCAATTGTGGGCCAAATCTAGCCCGTTCGGCGATACCGCCCGAAATAATTGCCGGAATGGCGGCAGCAAAGGTGAGGAGGAAGAAAAATTTGATCAGTGTTAGCCCTTGCGCATCGAAGCCCTCGCCGCCGCCACTAATAACCCCGGCATTCGCATAGAAATCAACACCGTAAGCGACGAAATAACCGACCGTAAAATAGGCAACCGTCGAAATCCCGAAATCAGAGAGAATTTTAACCAGTGCATTGACCTGGTTTTTGCGTCGGACTGTGCCAACCTCAAGAAACGCAAAGCCAGCATGCATCGCAAACACCAGAATTGCACCCATCAAAATGAAAAAGACGTCTCCGCCCGTTGCCATGGACATAATTACCCCCTTTGGTTGTAATGACCTTATACAGAAACTGTGCCGATTAAGAATATAAGCTAATTAGCGCCGCTGCGATGGTGGCCAGACAAATTTCGCCCAATTAATGTGCTACCCAAATTTTGGCCTGCCTAAATTTAAGGCATAATCTTGCGGCAATGCCGCCGCTTGCCGCTCTCGGGCGGCTTGGTTATAGTCCAGCCAAGCTGGCGAGGCATATTACGATGCAGAAAAAATGGACGGGCGATATTGTCGTGGCGGGGAATGGTGTCTCTGCCATTGTCACCGCGCTCGCCCTGTCGGCGCATGACTTTAAGGTCGCCTTGGCTGGTCGCATTAACGCTCTTCCGCCGCAAAATGATGATGAATTATGGCAGTCGGTTGTGGCCCTAAGCGCTAGTGCCAAAGCACTGCTGGCGCGAATTGGGGTCCTCGATCGCTTGCGGCAGCCGCCGAGCCCGATTTGGCAGATGGCGCTTGCAGTGCCCGATGCGATCGCCGATGCAGTAAATTTTGCCGCGGATCAGCAAGCTGGCGATGCCGCCTTGGCCTATGTCTTTAGTCGCGCTGACCTCGCACAGGCTTGCGTTGCGTCCTTGCACGACAGCTCAGATATTTTTGGTTGTGACGACTTGGCGTCTTGGTCGAACGGTGTCGGTGAGATCGAAACCGAGGGCGGTGTATTGCAAGCTGAGTTATGCATTGACGCAGTTGGGCGTCATTCGCATTTGCGCGCCGCCGCCGGCATCGACGCGCTGGCACAGCATTACGAACAATCCGCCTTGGTGTGTTACCTCGATTTGGCGGCGCCGCATGATAATGAGGCCGTGCAAATTTTTACAGCCTTAGGCCCGCTTGCGTTGTTGCCACTACCTGCGCCGCATCGCGTCGCTCTGGTCTGGTCGGTGCCGCAAGCTAAAGCCGAGGCCTTAAAGGCTGTCGAGGCGTCCTTATTCCAACAGATTGTTTATGAACAAAGCGGCGTTGCCGTCCGTCACATTGGCATGCGAGCCCTACAGCCCTTGAGCAGCCTCTTAGCGGCGCAATTTCATCAACACGATTTAGCCTTGCTTGGAGAGAGTGCCCATGTTGTCCACCCGCTTGCAGGACAAGGCCTAAATTTAACATTGCGGGATAGCGCCAGCGTGGCCTTTTACGCCGCCCGTGCGCGCGACCTCGGTCTATCACTATCGGCCTTATTAGCAGACTACGGACAGGAACGACGCGCGGATGCAGCGGCGATGTTGGCACTGACGCACTTTATTAGCGAACGTTTTACCCAACGGCCAATCGCTCAAGCAGCGCTCATGAGTGCGGGACATTTGGTACAGGGCGACCCGCGCTTTGCTAATCTAATTCTCGCGCATGCCGATCATGGCGTCAGCGCCCCGCCGCCCCTCATGCGAGTTTAAATTTAATCGAGCGTGCGGGCTTCTTCGACCAGTAAAATGGGAATACCATCTCGTACCGGAAAAGCTAGATTTGCGGCTTTCGAGACTAATTCCTTTTTGGTCTTGTCATACCGCATTGGATTATGGGTTACGGGGCAAACCAGAAGCTCGAGCAAGCTCTCATCAAAACTGTCATTGTCCATTTTCTTCTGACCTCACCCAAGTCTGGCTATTGCATTGCATTGTCATTATCGCCAGAGCCATCGCCTTGCGCCAGTGCCATTTCGGTAAGGGCGATTAAAATTTCATTGCGTTCAGACAAGCTGGTGGCCTCGAGCAGAGCTTGCTTCTCTCGTGGGCCATATGGGCTTATCATGGATAAAGAGTTAACCAGCGTTTCATTGGATGCGCTATTGATCGAATCCCAATCAACCGATAAGCCAGTGGCGTCGAGATACTGCTGCAGCACATCAAGTAGGGCATCGCGGCGGACATCAAGCGCCCCAACGTCTGCGGTTAGGTCATCGGCAAAGGGCCGGTAATCGACTTGCAACTGACGGTAAGGGGTCGTAACGGGCATTTCATTTGTGATGCGAAAGCGGCATATTCCCGTTAGGGAGATGATCATGCGCCCATCTTCGGTTTCACTGAAAGATGTGACGCGTCCCAAGCACCCCACTGTTTGCAAAGCATCGCTATCATTGAGTGGTTGAATAATACCCAAGTAGCGGCCACGACTAAAAGCATCTTCCAACATTTGTAAATAGCGTGGCTCAAAGACGTTCAGGGGCAACTGCCCCCGCGGCAACAACAAGGCGCCACTGAGCGGAAAGACGGGAATCTTTACCGGAAGATCACCAAGGTTTAAGGTTTTTGCGGCCATGTTGTCCTCAGGCGAATAGTAGGCTGGAGAGTTGTTTGCGGCCCTCAATGGCGACGGGATCGTCAAAACCATAGGCCTGAAACAGCGTCAGCAATTGTTGCCGCGCCGCATCCTCATCCCAATCGCGCTTGCGCGAAATGATCTCGAGTAAGGCGGCCACTGCGGCTTCTTTTTGACCGGCGGCTTGATAGGCCATAGCGAGATCAAAACGCGCTTGGTGATCGTCGGGTGTCGATGCCACTTGCGCTTCGAGGGCGGCAATATCACCGCTCGCTTCACCCGATTGTTTCATCAGGGCGAGCGCCGCCAGTGCTCCCGCGATCGGCTCGCGACCGCGCTCGAGCTCGGGAACGGTTTGCAAAATCTGCTCGGCCTGCTCGGTCTGTCCTGTGGCAAGAAAGCACTGCGCCAGCCCCGCTAGGGCCGCGCGATCATCTGCATTAAATTGCAGTAATTGGCCAAAGAGCTGGGCGGCCTGCGCGTAATCTTGCGCCGCAAAGGCGGCTTGCGCGGCATCGCGCACGTCGTCCTCGGGCGCTTGGCCTATCTGATCGCCGAGATGGCGTTCGACAAATTGCATCACCTGGCTTTCTGGCAGAGCACCCATGAAGCCATCGACCGGCTGCCCATTTTTAAAAGCAAAAACCGCGGGAATAGATTGCACCTGCAATTGTTGGGCGACGGCGGGCTCTTCATCAATGTTCATTTTAGCGAGCCTCACGGCGCCCTTACTGGCGCGCACCACTTTTTCAAGCACAGGCGTCAATTGCTTACAGGGACCGCACCATGGCGCCCACAGGTCAAGCAAGACCAGTTGGTTTTGCGACGCCTCAATCACGTCTTGCATAAAACTTTGCGTTGTTACGTCAATAATGTCAGCACTGGCATCTGCTGCCTGCTGTGTCAAATCGATTTCCACGGAACCCTCTTCGTCTCTAAAACTCGCTCTCAACTCTCTACATGGGGGTTTTTGCCCAAAATTTCCAGTCCTTCGATCTCAGCGCAAATTACACTTGTCAAAAAGTTACGGGTGGTGCATAACCCCAGTCTTACCTGCTGTCCTTTGGCGGCAGCGCCGAGCGGGCGTAGCTCAGGGGTAGAGCACAACCTTGCCAAGGTTGGGGTCGTGAGTTCGAATCTCATCGCCCGCTCCAATTTTCAGTCGAATTTTAGTCCTCGCCATGCGGCTCCCGATCACTCAGGCGAGCGATCGATCCCGCAACCAGTCTGTTATGGTGGTGCAAGCTTCCGGCAGAAGGTCTGGCCGCTCAATATAATAATGATCGGCATCTTTTATATCGGCATAGCTTTTATCACGACTTGCTAGAGCTGCGAATAAGCGTTGCGCGTGGCTGGGCGTACAGGCGAGATCGGCTGTGTTGTTAATGACTAAGGCCGGGCAGGTGACCTGCGCGGCATTGACCAGCCCATTCGCGGGGCTGTCATCAATGCTCCATTGCGACAGCCATGAGCGTAAGGTTGTAAATCGCGCCAGCCCAACGGGGCCATCATTGGCAATCCGGGGATCACCCAAATAACACCAATGCGGGCGGCGATCCGACGGGTCCTGCGCCGGGTCCATCCAGCGTAAATCAGCCATCGTGCCATGGACGCAAAAAGCCCGTTCGTCATCTGCTTGGCCTGCCTCTGCTAGAGCCGCGAGCTCGCCTTTTACCCAGTGTGTGATCCGCCGGTTGCGCTCTTCTTGGGCAGCGCGGTAGCGCGCCACATAGTCGGCTGTAAAGGGCGGTTTGTTGGGATTGTCGGGATTAAAAATATTCAAATGCGGATCGCGCTGAAACGGCGTTTCTTCGTTCAAGATGGAGGGGTCGATCCATTCGCATAAGGTCAGGGCCCGGCTAATATGGGCTGCCAAAAGTAAAATCGCATCGGCGGCAGGGAGGGTGTGTTGCGCTAAATCGTAGGCTTCACGCGCCGCTGTCTGTCGTAAGCGGACGCCTGTTGCTTGGTCTTGATAAAACAGTGAGAGCGAGCCGCCACCCGACCAACCACCAAGAACAATTTTCTGGTAGCCAAATTTTTCTTTACAATGGGTGATCGCAGCCCCGAGGTCGGCGACACATTTTTCCATTTGTAACGCGGTGTCATTGCCGCGGTATCGCGTGTTTGCATAAATGATGTGGTGACCGCTATGTGCTAAGGCGGTAACGAGCGGCAAAAAAGCGCCGCCGCCGATCGGGTGAGAGAAGACGATCGCCGTATCACTTGTGGTGTTAGCGGGTGTAATGCGCATGCACTCAATAGCGACGATATTTTCCGCGCCGCCATAAACATCCTTGCGCGCTGAATGTTCTTCATAGACCACCATATAGGGGTGTCGAACAATCTTCATCTCACGATCCTCCCTTGACCGTTAGGATAGCCTCGCGCTTAACTTAAGTCTAAGCTTAACGCGAGATTGCAGGCTTGGCTTTAGGAGCAGGAGTGCGTGATGATTAAGACGAATGGTATCCACCATATTGCTATTATGGCTGCGGATATGCGCCAGCATATCGATTTTTTCTCAGATGTTTTGGGTGCGCGCCTCGTTGCCTTGTTCGATATGCATGGCGTGCCCGACGGCATTCATGCGTTCTTACATCTCAGCGATGACTGCTATTTCTCGCTTGTCTCATTACCCGAGATTGACCAGATCGATCGTAAAATTGGCGTCACCCATGCGGGTACGGGGGCTGGCAAAAGCGCACCCGGAACGATGCAACATCTCGCCTTTAAGGTCAGCACGCCGCAAGACTTGCTCGCCATGCGCGATCGTATTCGGTCGAAAGGCGTAATTGTTATGGGGCCGATTGACCACGGTCTTTGCCAGTCGATTTATTTTGCGGGGCCGGATGGCTTGGCTTTGGAAATCGCCAGCGGAGATAAGGTGATCGACGCCACCCATTGGATTGACCCGTCGGTGGTCGCGAAATGCGGTATTTCGCAAGATGAGCTGCAGCGTTTCATCAGCCCCGAC